>JAKEEW010000527.1 GCA_022616375.1 Sporichthyaceae bacterium | reverse complement strand
ACGGCCAGGTCGCCACCGCCGCGGTCATAGGCATGCACAGTCCGTCCGTCACCGGTCTCAATGTCGAACTCCGCCACCATCCCGCCAGGCTAAGCGTTCGTCGGAAGGCGCACTGAGCCGATACGGCAAGCGGCTGGGCGACACACTCGCGGGCGCACTCCGTTGCAAGCGGGCCTTCGAGTCAGCGGCACCGGAGAGTCCGAGGGTGATCCCGAGCACGACCTGGACCGCTCCGGCCAGATCGGTTGCGGTCGGTACGCCCAGTCCGAGCACGACCGTGACGATCGCGCCCACCGGCACAAGCCCGGCGACAACCAACCCGCTCCGCACACCCAGCGATCGGTCAACGCAACTGTGAGTCTGAGTGGGCGGCTCTGGGATCGTTGGGGCCGTGTTCCCGGGCCGCGGTCTGACCCGCAACGCAACTGGCTCAGTTGATGCCTTGGGCTCTGATCTGTCGGCTGTGGCGCTGGGAGTGCGTGCTGCCGCCGGACCGGTGGGCGTGTCCCGATAGGGGCCTTGCTGCAACCGGGCACCGTCACAGTTGGGACCGTCCTGCCGGCCGGCGAAGGCCATCGGGTGCCCGAGCCGATCAGGAGACGAACGACCAATGACCAGCATGCCCGAGGTTGGTCGGGACGGCGACACCAGCCAGCACACCGAGCAGGTGATCGTGGGGGTGGACACCCACAAGGACACCCACGTCGCCTCGGTGGTCACCCCGGTGGGTGTGCTGCTGGCCAGCACAGCGTTCCCGGCCACCGCGGCCGGCTACCGGCAGCTGCTGGCCTGGGCGAGCAGCCTCGGCGCGGTGCGGCGGGCGGGGTTGGAAGGCACCGGCTGCTACGGGGCGGGCCTGACTCGCTACCTGCGGCGCGAGGGCATCACCGTCATCGAGGTCAACCGGCCCGACCGGGCCGCCCGCCGTCGCCGCGGCAAGACCGACACCCTCGACGCCACCGCGGCCGCGCACGCGGTGCTGTCCGGGCAAGCCACCAGCACCGCCAAGACCGGCACCGGGCCGGTGCAGATGCTGCGCATGTTCAGGCTGGCCACAGCCTCGGCGGTCACCTCCCGCACCCAGGCCGTCAACCAGCAGGGGGCCGTCCTGGTTGGCGCTGACCCGGCGCTGCGCGAAGCTTTGTCCGGGCTGACCGGCACCGCCTTGGTCCGCGCCTGCGCCAGCCTGCCGGTAGCTCAGCCCCGCAATGTGGCCACCGCCACCGCCTACACGCTGCGCTGCCTGGCCCAGCGGATCGGCCAGCTGACCACCCAAGCCCGGGACCTGGAACGGCAAATCACCGCGGTCATCAACACCCACGCCCCACAACTGCTGCACCGCCGCGGGGTCGGCCCCGACAGCGCCGCGGCGCTGCTCATCACCGCCGGCGACAACCCAGACCGGCTGCGCAGCGACGCCTCCTTCGCAGCCCTGTCCGGTGTCAGCCCCATCCAGGCGTCCTCCGGGAAGACCACCCGTCACCGCCTCAACCGCGACGGCGACCGAGAGGCCAACGCCGCCCTCTACCGCATCGCCTTCACCCGGCTACGCTGCGACCCCCGTACCCGCACCTACCTCGACCGGCGCACCGCCCAGGGCAAGACCCGCCGCGAAGCCATCCTGAACCGCCCCAGGTTTGATGCCGCATCTTTCTGAGTTGGAAGGATGCGATCCATGCCGAAGAAGATCGATGCGAAGGTCAAGGAGCGATGCGCGCGGTT
>JAKEEW010000526.1 GCA_022616375.1 Sporichthyaceae bacterium | reverse complement strand
GTGGGCGATACTGGGATCGAACCAGTGACCTCTTCGGTGTGAACGAAGCGCTCTCCCGCTGAGCTAATCGCCCCCGGCGGTGGACCAACTTTAGCGCATCGCGATGCCGGTCCGTGCCGTGATTTCGATCTTCACCGCCCCCTGCGGCTCCCGTAACGGCAGACCGAACCCGAACTTCGCGTAGTACCAGGCGGAAATCACGGCAACGCAGGCAATCAGCACCGTCACGATCAAGATGTTCCGCCGGCGCTTGGCCGGATCCATCGCCTTCTCCGCCGCGGCGGAGACGTGCTCCTTTGCCCGTAGCAGGATCCGCTCGGCCCACGCGAACTCGGTAGCCAGGATTCCGAGCCCTACGAAGATCAACGCCCAGCCCGGAAGCACCGGAAGCACCAGACCCGCGATTCCCCCTCCGATCACCGCGATTCCGACCATGAACGCGACGATCCGCCAGGTCAGATCCAGGGCACGGCGCTGACGGGCGCGCTCCCTTGCCGCCTTGATGCGGCGGAATCTGACCTGCTCGGCCGTTTGGGGGGATGTGGGCGCGTCCGGCGTGTCGTGATCAGGGACACGCGTCATGGATGCACACTAACCGAGAGATAACCGTGCGGCATCCGGGGTACACCGGACGGTGGTAGTACCACGTTTGGCCGCAGACCTTAGACGCATATCGGACCCGCGGGTTTGGGATAGCACGCGGGGCGGGCACTTCTTGCGACAACCGGCGATTGTTGCGATGACATCGCCAACGGGTTCGAGCGAAAGGCCCGGCAAGGTCATGAGCAGTCGAGCGCGTGCCACGGTCACCAGTGAGCTTCGGCTGCGCCTGCTGGTGTCCGGAGACTCCTCCCTCACCATCCCGGCCGTGCTGCGGTACGACACGTCGGATCCGCACGCGGTCCACGCGACCTTCTACACCGGGGAAAACGAGACCGTCGAGTGGGTGTTCGCTCGCGAGCTGCTGGCCGACGGGCTACGCCAGCCGAGTGGGTTCGGCGACGTGCGGGTCTGGCCGAGCCGCAACCAGGGCAGCGAGGTCGTCTGCGTATCGCTGTCCTCGCCCGAGGGGCACGCACTGCTCGAGGCCCCGGCCGAGGATCTGCGCGTGTTCCTCAATCGGACCTATGTCACCGTTCCGCCAGGCACCGAGCATCAGTACCTTGACCTGGACTCCGAGCTCGTCGCGCTACTCGAAGGTGAGCTACCGGCCTGAGTTCGCCGACCCGTCCGTTCGGGTCGCCACAACCCCCGCGGTCGGGGTGGTCGCGTTTGGTGTCGCCACGACCACCCCGGCCCGGGCCTGTTTTCCGGTGCTGGTAAGGCGAATCCGCCCGTTCGGCACATGCTGGTCAGCGTCGGACCGCTCCAGCGCCGGCTCCGGACCTAGCTCGGGCTCGGCCACCGACCGTTCCCGGCGGGCCGCCAGGAGTACGCCGGCCAGCACCAATCCGCTGCCACCGATCTGCAGCAGCGACGGCTGCTCGGCCATCACCACGGCACCGAGCAGCATCGCGCCGGCCGGCTGGAACAGCAGCAGAAGCGCAGTCATCGCCGCCCGCAGCCTGGGCAGGGCGTAGCTGATCAGCAACCAGCCGAGCGCCTGGGCTACCACCGCGAGCGCGATCAGCCAGCCGTGCGCCGGCCAGTGCGGGATCGGGTCGAACCCACCGGAGATCGGGCCGAGCGCCGCCGCTCCCAGGGCCGCGGCCGCGGTGAAGTCGAGGAGCGCGGCCGAGCCCCGCCGGCTCTTCCCGGCGCCGGAGCGCAACAGCAGCAGCGATACCGCGTAGGCCACCGAGGTGCCAACCCCGAAGATCACCCCGCGGACCGGATCCACCCCGTAGGCGCCCTGTTCGAGCATTCCGGTGATCAGGACGACGCCGGTGAGCACGATCGGCAGCGTCGCGATGAACCGCCTCGACGGCCGCTCCCCCATGATCACCCAGGCGGCCAACGTGACGAACACCACCTGCAGATTGCCCAGAACGGTGGCGATCCCGCCGCCGACGTAGTTGATCGCGTGGTGCCAGAGCACGAGGTCGATCGCGAAGAACAGGCCGGCGGCCACCGAGAACCAGCGCTCCCGCCAGCTCGGACCACCCAGCCTGGACCGCTCCCGGGCGGCGAAGAAGATCAGAATGGGTAACGCATAGAGGCACCGGAAGGCCGCCGCGGTGGCCGGTTCGACGTCGGCCAGGCGGACCCAGGTGGCCGAGGTGGCGATCGAGGCCGCGCCGGCGACCGCGATGAACACCGCATGATCGCGGGTCTGCATAGCGGCCCTCCTGCTTCCCCGGCGAATCTGTGCGTAATCTCTATGCACCGGTCGAGTGACAACGCCGGCGATCCGACGCCACCGACCTGCCGTGACAGGAGCAATAGTGTACTTGGGTCATGACACTGAGCAGGCGATCGCCGTACTCGTTGATCTGATCAACACCGGGCCGGAGACTGGTGATCCGGAGCGGCTACCCGATCTCGAGGCACTGCGGGCGTTCACCGCGCACCACCACATCAGCGATATCGGGCCGATGACCAAGAGTGATCTGGCCGAAGTCCACGAGCTGCGCGCCCAGTTCCGCAAGCTGTTCGAGACCACGTCGGACGAGCAGGCGACCACCGAGCTCAACGTGCTGCTCGGCCGGTCGACGGCCACTCCGCGGCTGACCAACCACGACGGTTACGACTGGCACATCCACTACTTCGTGCCCGGCGCCTCGATCGGCGATCACCTGGCCGTGGAGGGCGGACTCGCGCTGGCCCGGGTGATCTCCGAGGGAGCCCGCGATCGGCTGCGGGTCTGCGAGGCGCCGGACTGCGCGCGCGTGCTGCTCGACGTCACGAAGAACAGCTGCCGGCGGTATTGCGACAGCCGGACCTGCGGCAACCGGCTGCATGTGGCGGCATACCGAGCCCGGCAGAAAGCGATCTGAACCCGAGCCGCCGGACGCGCCCGTGCCCGTGACCGGTGGGTCAGGGATCCGGGTTCTGCCTGGCCCGCGCCTTGAACAGCTCGCGTAGCTCGGCGGTGATCGGACCTGGCTTGTCCGGGTCGGCCAACAGCGCACGCCCGTCGATATCGTGCACGCCCTGCACATCTCTGGTGGTCGAGGTGATGAACACCTCCGACGCATCCGCTACAGCCGCCATCGGCACGGTCAATTCACCGGCGTCCGACCACTCGAGCACCAGGTCGCGGGTTACGCCGGCGAGGCAGCCACTGGCCAGCGGCGGGGTCACGACCTGACCGTCCAGCACCAGGAACACGTTGGATCCGGTGCCCTCGCACAGCTCGCCGGCGGTGTTCGCGAACAGCGCCTCGGTCGCGCCGACCTGGCGCACCCGGGCCAGCGCGACGACGTTCTCCGCGTACGAGGTGGTCTTCAGGCCGGCCAGTGCCGAGTGCTCGTTGCGCGGCCACGGCACGGTTGCCACTGCGGTCGTGACCGGCATCGGTTCCAGCGGGACGAGCGCGACCACCAGGGTCGGGCCGGTGGTGCCGCGTTCCGAGCCGAGCGGCGAGACCCCACCGGTGTAGGTGATCCGGAGCCGGCCGAGTGGCCGGACCCGGTTAGCGGCCACGACCGCGGCGACCGCCTCGCGAACCACGGGCTCGACCGGTACGGGCAGTCCGAGCCCGATCGCCGAGCCGTGCAGCCTGCGCAGATGCCGGGTCAGTGCGAACGGTGTGTCACCGATCACCTTCACGGTCTCGAACACGCCGTCGCCGACCGTCAGCCCGTGGTCGAGCACCGACACCACGGCCTCACGTTCGTCGATCAGGCGGTCGTTGACCCAGATCCGCACCTGCGTTTTCCTCCTACCTGCTCGTCTGCCAGCCCGACGAGGAGGCTAGCGGCACCGTCAACCCGCCGAGGCTAGCGCGACCAGCCGGGCCGCCTTCAGCTCGGTCTCGGCCCATTCCCGGTCCGGATCCGAGCCCCAGGTGATGCCGGCCCCGGTGCCGAAGTGCAGCATCCCGCCGGCGGCCCAGAACGTCCGGATGCCAACGGCCAGCTCGCCCAATCCGCGATCCGCGTCGACCCAGCCGATCGCGCCGCAGTACGGCCCGCGCCCGACCGGTTCCAGCTCGTCGATGATGCGCAGGGCACTGGACTTGGGCGCTCCGGTCACCGAGCCGGGCGGGAACGTGGCCGCGAGTAGCTCGGGCCAGCCGGCCCGCAGGAGCAGCCGCCCGGTCACGGTCGAGACCAGGTGCACCAGCCCCGGATGCTCCTCCAGCACACACAGCTCGGGTACCGCGATGCTGCCGATCTCGCACACCCGGCCGAGGTCGTTGCGGACCAGATCCACGATCATGACGTTCTCGGCGTGATCCTTGGGCAGCAGGTCGGCCGCGGTCCGGCCGGTGCCCTTGATCGGACGGGACGTGACCTCGCAGCCGCGCCGGCTCAGGTAGAGCTCCGGCGAGGCGCTGGCCACGTGCAGGTCGGCCGCCGGCAGCCGGACCACGGCGGAGTACGGCGCCGGGTTGCCGACCGCGAGCCGATGGGCCAGACCCACGACGTCGATCGCCGCCGGATCGGGCACCGGCGCGGACATGATCCGGCAGAGGTTGGCCTGGTAGACCTCCCCGGCTGCGATGTAGTCACGGATCTTCTCGACCGCGGCGACATAGGTGCCCTCGTCGATCGAGCTCTCCCAGTCCTGCCGGTGCGGCCCGCGCCACGGCCAGCGCGACCGGACCTCGGCCAGGTCGACCTCGCGTACGGACTCGAACCGGGCCGCGGTCAGCTCGCCCTCATAGGTCTGCACCACCACCCAGAACCCGGTCGAGTCGAGCGCCGCCGGATCGCTGGTCAGGTCGAGCAATCCGGTGGCCAGCCGACCGTTGACGTAGGCAAGCGCGGGCAGCTCGGTCATGACGCCTCGGCGAGCACGGTCAACCCAGCGGACCGACGACCGACTCGGCCGCCGCGACCAGCTCGGGCAGCAGCGCGTCGACCGCATCGATCTGCTCGGTGACGGACCGGTCCACCGGCATCGGCGGCACCGCGGCGCGCAACCGCTCGTGCACGGCGCTGACCGCCGGCGACGGCCCGGCGATCGGGGCGCGGAAGTCGATGCCCTGCGCGGCCTCGATCAGCTCGACCGCCAGCACCGCGCGGACGTTACGGATGACCTCGTGCAGCTTGCGCATGGAGGTCCAGCCCATCGAGACGTGGTCCTCCTGGTTTCCGCTGGTCGGGATCGTGTCCACGCTGGCCGGATGAGCCAGCACCTTGTTCTCGCTGACCAGCGACGCGGCCGTGTACTGGGCAATCATGTAGCCGGAGTTGGTGCCGGCGTCCGCGGCCAGGAACGGCGGCAACCCGCGGGACACCGCTGGGTCGAGGATCCGGTAGCTGCGCCGCTCGGAGATGCTGGCCAGCTCGGCCAGCGCGATCGTGAGCATGTCCCCGGCGAAGGCCAGCGGCTCGCCGTGGAAGTTACCGGTCGAGATGACCTCGCCGTCGGGAACAATCACCGGGTTGTCCACTACCGCGCCGAGCTCGATCTCGATGACCCGCCGGGCGTGCGCGAGCAGATCCCGCACCGCCCCATGCACCTGCGGCGCACACCGCAATGCGTAGGAGTCCTGCACCGCGTGATCGCTTTCCCGGTGGCTGGCCATCAACGGCGAGTCCCGCAGCAGCGTGCGCATGTTGGCGGCGCTGACCAGCTGACCCGGATGCGGCCGGATCACCTGGACCCGCTCGTCGTAGGGCCGATCGGTGCCGAGCAATGCCTCGATCGACAGCGCACAGGCGACGTCGGCGACCTTGACCAGCAGATCGGCGTCGGCGATGGCGAGGGCGAGCAACACCTGCATCGGCTCGGTGCCGTTGATTAGGGACAAGCCCTCCTTGGCGGCCAGCGTGAGCGGCTGCAGATCCTCCTCGGCGAGCAGCTCAGCGGCCGGGCGGCCGCGCCTGGCCTCGATGCTGCTCCCGGCGTCCGGCCGGCGCAGGTAGCCCTCGCCGATCAGCGGCAACGCCAGGTGGGCGAGCTGGGCGAGATCGCCGGATGCGCCGACCGACCCCTTGTTCGGGATCACCGGGAGCAGACCGCGGTTGAGCAGGTCGAGCAGTCGCCGTGGCAGGTCGATCCGGACCCCCGAGTAGCCGGCCGCCAGCGTGCGGGCGCGCAGCAGCAACAAGCCGCGCACCGCGTCGTCGGGCAGCGGGTCGCCGACTCCGGCCGCGTGCGAGCGGACCAGTGCCAGCTGCATCGCCTCCAGGTCGTGCCGGCCGATGTGGGTGTCGGCGAGCGCGCCAAACCCGGTGGTGATGCCGTACATGATCTTGCCGTGCTCGACCGCGTCGGCGACTACCGCGCGGCTGCGTTCCATCCGCTCCTCGACCTTCGGGTCGAGCTCGGCCCGGGCGCCCCCGCGCGCGACCGCGACGAGATCGTCCAGCGCGAGTGGGTCCCCGTTGACGGTCACGGTATGCATGGCACTGAACGCTAGCCGCCCGGCGACCGGTCGCCGACAGCGGCCGACCAGTCAGTTTCCGGCCTGATCAGTGCCCGACGTGTCCCAGCGCCCACTCACCCAGCCGGGCACCGTGCGCGGCTCCGGCCGGGATCGCGGCCTCCAGAGCGGCGATCTGTTCCACGGTCAGCTCAAGATCCAGCGCGGCGACGTTCTCGGCCAGGTGGTCGACCCGGCGGGTGCCAGGAATCGGCACGATGTCCGCACCCTTGGCCAGGGTCCAGGCCAGCGCCAGCTGCGCCGACGTACAACCGAGCCCGGCCGCGAGCTGCTGCACCCGCCGGACCAGCGCCACATTGCCGGCCAGGTTGTCGCGATCGAAGCGCGGGTTCTGGGTGCGCATATCGCCGTCGCCGGCCTGGGTCTCGGCCAGGAACGTGCCGGTCAGCAGGCCACGGCCGACCGGTGAGTAGGCGACCAGCCCGATCCCGAGCTCGCGCGCGGTCGGCAGCACTTCGACCTCGATCTCCCGGGTGAACAGCGAATACTCGCTCTGCAGCGCGGTGATCGGATGGACGGCATGAGCCTTGCGCAGGGTGGACGCGTTCACCTCGGACAGTCCGAGATGGCGCACCTTGCCGGCGGCGACCAGCTCGGCCATCGCACCGACGGTGTCCTCGATTGGAACATCCGGATTGCGGCGATGCAGGTAGTACAGGTCGATCGCGTCGACGCCGAGCCGCTGCAGTGACGCGTCGCAGGACCGGCGAGCGTGCTCCGGGCTGGAGTCGACCCAGCGGTTCTCCCCCTCGAACCGGAAGCCGAACTTGGTGGCCAGCACGACAGCCTCGCGCCGTCCGGCGATGGCCCGGCCGACCAGCCGCTCGTTGTGTCCGTGGCCGTAGGCGTCGGACGTGTCGAGCAGGGTGACGCCCAGATCCAGCGCGTGGTTGACGGTCGCCACCGACTGCTCGTCATCCGCCGGACCGTAGCTCGACGACAGGCCCATGCAGCCGAAGCCGAGCGCGGACACGGTCAGGCTGGTCGGGCCGGCAGCACCCAGGACGCGTTGCTTCATTCGGTGATCTCCATCCAGCGGTCGTGCTCGGTCTGGTAGACGGTTAGCTCGACGGTCATGCGCCAAGCCTGCTCGTTTGAGCGCGCTCTCCGTCAAGTCAGGTTTGGGTCAGACCGAACCGCTCGGCCAGTCCGTCCCGGCCGGCCGGGGTGACGGTCAAGCCTCGCCCCCCGTTGGCCGGGCGACGCAGCCAGTCGAGCTCGAACATCCGGGCCAGCAGCGCCGCGCCCAGCGCACCGGCCAGGTGCGGCGCACGCTCGGTCCAGTCCAGGCAGGGCCGGGCGAACGCGCGCCGCTGCCGGCGGATCTCGTCCAGCTCGATCCCGATCGTGGTCAGCGGGCCGGTGTCGCCGAGCCGGATCGTGTCCGTACGGTCGGCGATCAACGTGCCGCGCTCGATCATCGTCGAGTACAGCCGAACGCCGACCTCGCCGGCCAGGTGGTCGTAACAGGATCTGGCCAGCTTCAGTGCGTTCCGGTCCTTGACCCGGCGCAGGCTGGTCGGCGGCGGCGGGGCCGGGCTCAGCCGCGACAGTGCCTCAATCGCGGCCGCCACGTCCGGACCGGCCAGCCGGTAGTACCGGTGCCGGCCTTGCTTGATCACGGCTACCAGGTCGCCGTCCAGCAGCCGGGCCAGGTGCGCGCTCGCGGTAGCGGCGGACACTTCGGCCCGGCGGGCCAGCTCGCCGGCGGCGAGCGCGCGTCCCTCGATCAGTGCGATCAGCATGGCCGCCCGGGTCGGCTCTCCCATCAGCGCGGCCGGCGGGGCAATACTCGCATCCATGCTTCGACGCTAACCCAACAATGGTTGGCCTAGCGTCGAAGCATGACCTCTACCCCGGCAGTGTCCGTGTCCACCAACCCGGGCCTGGTCGTCTCGGCCGGCGTCGATCGAAGCCTGGAGATCGCCGAGTCCTGGCTCGGCTGGGACGGCCGGCCGGTGCATCGCGGCGAGAACGTGTGGACACCGCACAAGGCCCTGCGCCGCATCGTCGATCATCTACTCGATCACCTCGCCGAGGTGGAGGCGCTCCTGGCCGGGGTGCCGACGGTTCCGGATCGCTGGCACGGCCGGGCAATCACCCTGGACGGCGACTGGGCCCGGTTCACCGAGGCCGACCTGGACGAGGCCAGGTCCCGGCTGACCCGGCTCGGGCAGCTCTACGTCCTGCGGTACGAGGCGGCCGGTCCGAAGGCCTGGGACGCGCCGCGCGGCGACGCCTGGACGCTACGAACCATCGCCGAGCACGTGGCCGAAGTGGACTGGTATGCCAACCAGCTCGGGTATCTCCGACCTTCGTCATAGCTTGGCTGCCGGCATCGCGATGATCGACTCGCGCGGTCGGCAACGCGTTTGAGACGCCTTAGGGCATGGTCTATGCTCGACCGTGCACGCCGGGTCTCCCGGTGATCGCGCGGACGTGGCTCAGTTGGTAGAGCATCACCTTGCCAAGGTGAGGGTCGCGGGTTCGAGTCCCGTCGTCCGCTCGGAGGTGCCGATCGGCTTCCGTAGGGACCTCGGCCCTGGCGGAGTGGCCGAGTGGCTTAGGCAAGGGCCTGCAAAGCCCTGTACGCGGGTTCGATTCCCGCCTCCGCCTCGTAGGACAACCCAGCACGGGCGATTAGCTCAGTGGGAGAGCGCTACCTTGACACGGTAGAGGTCACTGGTTCAATCCCAGTATCGCCCACCAT
>JAKEEW010000525.1 GCA_022616375.1 Sporichthyaceae bacterium | reverse complement strand
GACCGCGCGCCGGGCCGCCGAAGCCGGCTGCCCGCTGGCCTACGTGAACATGGTCGGCGGCCAGGACGAGCTGGTGTTCGACGGGGACTCCATCCTGGTCGGCCCGACCGGGCAGGTGCTCGCCCGCGGACCGCAGTTCACCGAGGACCTGCTCGTGGTCGACCTCGATCTCGAGTCGGCCGGCGACCGGTCGGGCGAGCCCGCGGCTGGGACGCATACCCCGGCCGGGACGGCGACCGTGGCCGGGACACAGGCCGTGGGCGGGTTGCAGACCGTGTCCGGGATTCACATCGTCCGCACCGAGATCAGCGCGGCCGAGCTGCCGGCCTACCCGCCCCGACCCGGCGTCATCGCGGATCGGCTGACCGACGAGGCCGAGGTCTACGCGGCGCTGGTCACCGGAGTGCGCGACTACATGGTGAAGAACGGGTTCCGGTCGGTCGTGATCGCCGTCTCCGGCGGGATCGACTCGGCGCTCACCGCGGCCATCGCCGCCGACGCGCTGGGCGGGGACGCGGTGCACGGCATCTCGATGCCAAGCCGCTACTCCTCCGAGCATTCCCGCTCCGATGCGGACGAGCTGGCCGAACGGCTCGGCATGCACTACCGGGTGGTACCGATCGAGCCGATGGTGACGGCCTTCCTGGATGCGGTCGAGCTCACCGGCTTGGCCGAGGAGAACCTGCAGGCCAGGGTGCGCGCCGTGGTGCTGATGGGGCTGTCCAACCAGCACGGGCACCTGGTGTTGGCCACCGGAAACAAGAGCGAGCTCGCGGCCGGATACTCGACGCTCTACGGCGACTCGGTGGGCGGGTTCGCGCCGCTGAAGGACGTGGCCAAGACGATGGTCTGGCGGCTGGCGGCGTGGCGGAACAAGTCGGCCGAGGAGCACGGCCAACGGCCACCGATCCCGGAAAACTCGATCGTCAAGCCGCCGTCCGCCGAGCTGCGCCCGGGTCAGCTCGACACCGACTCGCTGCCGCCCTACGACCTGCTCGACGACATCCTCGACGACTACGTCGAGCAGGATCGCGGCGTGGCCGAGGTGGTCTCGGCCGGGTTCGAGCCGGAGCTGGTGGAACGCGTGCTGCGGATGGTGGATCTGGCCGAGTACAAGCGGCGGCAGTACCCACCCGGGCCGAAGATCTCGTTCAAGGCGTTCGGCCGGGATCGGCGACTGCCGATCACCAACCGATGGCGAGAGTCGGCCGCCGAGCACTAGCCCGGCTACCGCGGCTGGAGTCCACCGAGCACCGAGTCGACGATGGTCGCGGCCAGGTCGCCGGCCGGTTCCGGATCCAGCTGACCGATCGGGCTGGTCCGGTACAGCAGCGGCGCGGTGACCAGGCTCAACATCAGGTCGACGTCGAGGTCGGCGCGCAGCTCACCGGTCTTCACCCCACGCCGCAGGATGTTCCTGACCAGCTCCCGGCGCGGCTCGATGACGGTCTCCCGATAGAGCTTGGCCAACTCCGGGTGCCGGTGTGCCTCGAACATCAGACATGCGTGCACCCGGCCGGACCGCTCGGTCATCCGATTGGCCAGCATTGCCCTGGCCAGCAGCACGAGGTCGTCGCGGACCGACTCGCCGGGCAGCTGCGGCGGCGGCTGCTTGAGGCTGGCCGCGGCGTCGCAGATCAGCGCCTCCTTGTTCGGCCAGCGCCGGTAGATGGTGGTCTTCCCGACGCCGGCCTTGGCCGCCACCCCCTCGATCGAGACCGCGCCGACCCCGTCGGCCGCGATCACGTCGAGGGTGGCTTCGATGATCGCCCGCTCGGCCGTCTCACTGCGCGGCCGGCCGATGCGGCCACCGGGCTGGCCCGGCCGCGCGGGCGATTCCACCTGCCAACTCACTTCGGCTACGACCTCCTGGCTCAGGCCGGGACCGGGGTCTCGACCGCCTCCCGCGGAGCGGGGATTCCAGCGGAGTGCACGGGTGCCTCCGCTTGCTTGGGCAAGAATCGGAACACCAAAACGGTAGCCAGCAGGGCGACCGCGGTCGAGAACGCTGCGGTCACGTGCATGGCGTTCACGAACGCGTGGAACGCGGCCGGCTGGATCTGCGCCAGCGCCTCCGGCCCGGCCTGCGCCGCGACTCCGACGGTGGCACCGATCGACTCACCGGCGGCCTCCCTGGCCGCGTCCGGCAGCCCGGCCAGATGCGGGGTGATCTCGTCGCGATACTGCACGGACAGCACCGACCCGAGGATCGCGACCCCGAGCGCGCCGGAGACCTGCCGGACTGTGTTGTTGACCGCGGAGCCGACCCCGGCCCGCTGCGGTGGCAGCGACGCCATGATCGCGGTGGTGGCCGGCGGCATGATGTTCGCCATCCCGACACCCTGGATGAAGAACACCAGGCCGAGCACCCACATCGGGGAGTCGGTGTCGACCAGCTGGTAGCCGGCGAAGCTGACCGTGACCAGCGCCAGCCCGACCGTGGCCACCGAGCGGATGCCGAACCGCTTGACCATCGACGCGCTCAGCGGTGCGAAGACCATCTGGGCGCCGGCGAACGGGAGGAACCACAGCCCGGCCTGCAGCGGGCTGAAGCCGCGCACGATCTGCAGGTAGAAGACCATGAAGAAGGTGACGCCCATCATCGCGAAGAACGCCAGACCGATGGTGACCGCGGACGCGGAGAAGATCCGGTTGGTGAACAGCTTCACGTCCAGCGCCGGATGGTCGCTGCGCCGCTCGTACCAGACGAACAGCACCAGCAGAGCCACTCCGAGCAGGCCGGTGACCAGCACCTGGGTGTTCGCGACGGTGGCCAGCTCGCCACCCTTGATGATCGCGTAGACCACCAGCATCAGCCCGGCCATCGCAATCACGACCCCGAGCGGATCGAGCTTGCCCGGGTTCGGATCCTTCGACTCCGGCACGATCGTGTTGATGAGCACCAGCCCGAGCAGCACGATCGGCACGTTGATCAGGAACACCGAGCCCCACCAGAAGTGCTCGAGCAACAGCCCGCCGGTGACCGGGCCGATCACGATGGCCAGCCCGACCGCGCCGGCCCAGATGCCGATCGCCTTGCCCCGCTCCTTGGGCTCGAACACGTTGGTGATGATCGCCAGGGTGGCCGGCAGCACGGCCGCGCCGCCGATCCCCATCAGGCCGCGGGCGCCGATGAGCTGCAGCGGGGTGTGCGCGTAGGCGGACAGCGCCGAGGCCGCGCCGAACATCAGCAGTCCGGCCATCAGCATCCGCCTGCGGCCGAACCGGTCGCCGAGCAGGCCCCAGGTGAACAGCAGCCCAGCGAAGACCAGGGTGTAGGAGTTGACCGCCCAGGCCAGCTGGCTCTGGGACGCGCCCAGATCCTCCTGGATCCGCTTGAGCGCAACGTTGAGCACGGTGTTGTCGAGCACTACGACGAGCAGGCTCACGACGAGCACGCCGAGAATGCCCCAGCGCCGGTCGTGGATCGTCTTCGAGTCCACGAAGATCCCCTCTGTGATTCGATACGTAAGCGATTCGTAAGTCCGATGGGAAAGCTACCGGACCCAACATTCGATACGCAACCGGTCCGTATCAGAATTTGATCCAGCTTTACCCGCTCCCGCTCCCGCCGCCGCTTCCCCTGCCGCTCCCGCTGCCGCTCCCGCTCCCGCTCCCGAGATCGCCGTTTTCGTGATCCCTCTGTGGGAAACCTGCAGGTCGTGATTGGAAGAGATCATGAAAACGGCGATCTTGGTAGAGGTGGCTGCCGGGCGCGCGCCGCTCGACCGGCTCAAGATCATCCAAACGCGGGCATTCCGTGCAACCATCGTGGGGTCCGGGGACGCCACCGTGGCGCCTCGAGATAGGAGTCCGAACCGATGTCCACTCCCCTGTACGGCGGCGACCTCGGTCGCCGGGTAACCGTGCGCGACCTCGCGGCGGCCAAGGAGCGCGGCGAACGGTGGCCGATGCTCACCGCGTACGACGCGCTGACCGCGGCCGTGTTCGACGAGGCCGGCATCCCGGTCCTGCTGGTCGGAGACAGCGCGGCGAACGTGGTGTACGGCTACGACACCACGGTGCCGGTCACCGTCGACGAGCTGGTCCCACTGGTCCGCGCGGTCAGCCGCGGCGCCAAGCGCGCGCTCGTCGTGGCCGACCTACCGTTCGCCAGTTACCAGGCCTCACCACAGGAGGCACTGACCACCTCGGCGCGGTTCATGAAGGAAGGCCTGGCCCATGCGGTCAAGCTCGAGGGCGGCGCCCGGGTGCTGCCACAGGTCGAGATGCTGGTCGCGGCCGGTATCCCGGTGATGGCGCACCTCGGGCTGACCCCCCAGTCGGTACACGCGTTCGGCGGCTACCGGGTGCAGGGCCGCGGCGAGGCCGGCGAACTGCTCCTGCAGGATGCGAAGGCACTGCAGGAGGCCGGCGCGTTCGCGCTGGTGCTCGAGGTCGTGCCGGCCGACCTGGCCAGCCGGGTCACCGCGTCGCTGCACATCCCGACGATCGGGATCGGCGCCGGGCCGGGCTGCGATGCCCAGGTGCTGGTCTGGCAGGACATGGCTGGGTTGACGCCGCCACCCGGGCCGAAGTTCGTCAAGCGGTACGCCGACCTGCGCGGGCTGCTCGCCGAGGCGGCGCAGAGTTTCGCAACCGAGGTGGCCGACGGCAGCTATCCGGCGCCTGAGCACAGCTACCACTAGGAGCTGATGCGCGACCCGTCCGGTTCCGAGGGCGGCCTGTGGACAACCACGGGCCGCCCTCGCGCTTCTGGCTACGCTTGGCCGGCCAACTTTCGCCGCGCGGGTGTACGGGGGCTCGCATGGACGGTTTCAACGTCGACGCTGTCGAGCTCATCGCGATCGGCCGCCAGCTCGCCGGGGTGCGCGATGACCTGCACGGTGCGCATCGCAGGATCGAGCAGTTACGTGCGCGTGCGCTCGGCTCCGATGTGGTGGACGACGCACTCAACGAGTTTGCCGACCATTGGCGGTTCGGCTTGGGCCGGATGCGCGACCGGGCCGGCTTCGTGTCCGAAGCGCTGTCCGCCGCGGGGCGTAGCTACCTCGAGGTCGAGTCCGAGCTTGCCGCCGGGATCGGCCGCGCCGCCGCCGGCACGTCGACGAGCCCCGATGCCGAGCCGGCGACGGGCCCGGCAGCCGGGAGCGAGGGATGACCTGGCCCGGACCGACGGCCTACCCGGGCCTGGGATTCGACCCGCTGCCCGGCGATCCCGCGGTTGCCGAGCGGCTGGCTGCCGAGGCGCGCCGGTTCGCCGGCGAGTTCGACGAGGCGGCCGTCCGGCTGAGCCGGCTGGTCTCCCCGTACGGCTGGCGCGGGGAGGCCGCCGAGGCGTTCGCGGACAACCTGCGCACGCTCCCCGGCGACCTGGCGGTCTGCGCCGAGTCGTGCCACGGTCTGGCCCGCGAGCTCGACCGGTTCGGTGGCATGTTCGTGGCTGCGCTGGCCCGCGCCCACCTCCGCGACCAGCGGGCCAGCGCGGCCCGGACAGCGCTGCGGGCAGCCGAGCTGCGGCCGCGCCCGGCCGGCTCAGTGGCGCTGGATCCGGCGGTCGTCGCGGCTCAGCACGAGCTCGCCGGCATCCTGCGCGCTGCCCGGCAGCTGCGCCCTGACCTCGAGGTCGAGCTGCGCCCGGTGGCCAGGGCGATCCGGGATCTGGCCAGGCACGCGCCGGACGAGCCGCGCTGGCATCAGCTCGGCCGGCTGGCCGGCGCGGTGCTGGCCGCGACCCCGCTCGGAGCGGTGGTCGGCGCCGTGCACGAGCTGGTGAACGACTTCCCCGAGTTCTTCGACGACCTGTCCGAGGTCCTCGGCACATTGTCCAGCGTGCTCGGACTGGCCGCCGCGTTGACGTTCTGGCTGCCGGGCGTCGGGTCGAGCCTGAGCGTGCTCGCGCTGGCCACCAGTGCCGGGTCCAGCCTGATCAAGACATCGCTGTACGTCGGTAGCGCCAAGGACGCCCACGGCCGGCGTTACGTGGACGGTGCCGAGCTCGCCCGCTCCTGGCTGGGCACCGCGGTCGCCGGTGTCGGGCCGGCGGTCGGCACCGCGAGCGCGGTCCGGGCCGGGACCAGATTCGGGCCGGCACTTGCCGGCCAGCTCACGGTGTCCGGACCGACCCAGCTTCGGTATCAGACCAGGGCCGTCGCCGAGCTGATCAGGGATCGGGGCCTGCTCGGCGCGGCGACGCAGGTCGGTCGCACCGAGTCGATGAGCTGGCGGGCCATGGACGCGGCCCAGCGCACCGGATACCTGGTCAGCCGAAGCGCGGACGGGCTCGGCCTACCGTCCGCGTTCGGCGTGACCCGGCTCCCCGGCCAGCTGACCAACCTGGTCACCAACGACCCGGACACACCGCGGCTGCGGGTGGGACGGCCGGCCAGGGTGACTGCGACCGGGCGGAGCGCCGGATGAGCGCGGCCGGTTGGACGGTCAGCTGCCGGCTCCCGGCCGGATGGCGTGGCGTCGACCTCACCGACCCGGGCCATTGGCCGGCCGGACCGAACTCGACCGGACCGGAGCCGACCGCGTGGCGACCGGCCGCGCGGGAACTCGCCCCGCTGCGGGAGTTGCTGAGCTTGGCGCGGACGACGGGCGTTGTGCTGTCCGCCACCCGCGGCCGCGGGGGCGGTACGCCGGAGGACCCGCTGTCCCTGCTGACGCTGAGTCTCGCGGTACGGCCCTGGGCGCCGGCCGGCCACCGCACCGGCACAGCGATCCGGCCCACGCACGCCGCCGCATTCGAGTTCGAGGAGCCGATGTTGTCCGGTTACCTGACGGTGGCCAGATGCCGCCAGCCGCTACCGGGCGGTGCCGGCGATCTGGCCAGCCTGCTCATCCAGATCCTCGGGTTCGCGCCCGCGGCGGGTTTGTTGGTCGCGGTGTCTGCGACGACGGCCGATCCCGCGGCCGAGGACGAGCTCGCGATCGCAGCGGTCGGGGTCGCGCTCTCGCTACGGCTGGCGAGAGCTCCGGCTAGGCCCGCAGCCTGCTAAGCCCTGCAGCCGGCGGGCACATGCCCGGCTAGCGGACGTCATCGGGGCTCAGCTCGACCCAGACCACCTTGCCGTCGGCGGCCGCGCGAGTGCCCCAGCGGGCGCTCAGCTTGTCGATCAGCAGCAGTCCGCGACCACCCTCGTCGGTCTCGCCCGGGCGGGTCGGTCGCGGCATCCGCGGGTCGCTGTCCTGCACCTCGATCCACAACGACCGGCTGCCCCGGCGCAGGGTGAGCTCCAT
>JAKEEW010000524.1 GCA_022616375.1 Sporichthyaceae bacterium | reverse complement strand
GTCCCTCACCATGATCAAGACCGCGGCGACGGCCGTCGCGACCTCGGCCCGCCAGGTCGGCGCATGGGCGGTACTCGGAGCTCAGGCAATGATCAACGGCGCCAAGGTCGCCGCGGGCTGGCTGCTCGCACTCGGCCCGATCGGTCTGCTGATCGCCGCGGTGGCCGCCGTCGCGATCGCGGTCGCGCTGAACTGGGACAAGGTCAAGCGCGCCACCGGGAAGGTCGTCGACTTCTTCCGTGACCTGCCGGGCAAGATCAAGAGGTTCGTCGGGCCGATCGCCGACATCCTCACCTTCCCGTTCCGGCTGGGCATCGAGGGCATCAAACGCATCTGGAACGCCACCATCGGCGGGAAAGGCTTCACCGTCCCCGACTGGGTGCCCAAGATCGGCGGCAAGGGGTTCACCATCCCCCGGCTCGCGCACGGTGGCATTCGCGGCGGGCTGGTCGAGGTCGGCGAGCACGGCCGCGAGATCGTGCGGCTGCCGCAGGGCTCCACCGTGATGGATCACGGCAGCTCGAACCGGATGCTCGCCGGCGCCGGCTCGGGTGTGCCGACCGCTGTCCTCGAGATCCGCTCCGGCGGCAGCGCGCTCGACGAGTGGCTGCTGGAGATCTTGCGCAAGGTGATCCGGGTCAAGGGCGGCAACGTCCAGCTCGTCCTCGGCGCCGGCTGACCAACCACAGAGGAGAAGGGGGGTTCCCGATCATGCTGCACCGGTACAAGGCGTGGAACTTCGCGATGCCGACCACCGCGGCGCCGGCCGGGGTGACCACCGGCACTGCGATCAAGACCATGCTGCAGCTGGCCACTCCGGCCACCCGCATGATCATGCCGCTGGCATGGGGGTTCACCATCGACGACCCGCCCGGCGCCGACGGTGTGATCGAGCTGATTCAGACCGACGTCGCGGCCACCGTCACCGCCCACGTCGCCGCCGGGGTGCCTCCCCTGGACGCCAACGCGCCGGCGTCCATGCTGACCCTCGGCGTCGCCGCGACCGGCTACACCGCCACCGCCGAGGGTGCGATCACCGCCACCCGGGTGCTGGACGTCGTGTCGCTGTCGTCGGTGTCCGCGGAGGCCGCCCCGTTGCTGACCTACCGCAACAAGTTCGACGAAGGCGAGGACTGGATCATCCCGGTATCGAAGTTCCTGCGGGTGCGGGCCACCACCCCGACCACCGCGGTGGACATGC
>JAKEEW010000523.1 GCA_022616375.1 Sporichthyaceae bacterium | reverse complement strand
ACTCGGCCGCGAACAACACGGCGAAGCTCGCCAGGCCGTGCCGCCATGCTGTCCGCTGGTTGCCCGCCGCTCCGGTCGCGCGAGTCTCCAGCCGGCGCTTGTACTCCTGCTCCTGCGCTTCCTCATCGACAGCGGCTCGGCCGGAGCCGCGGAACATCAGCACCGAACCGACCGCGAACAGCATGGCGGTGGCCGCCAGCACCGGCCGGCGAGGCAGCTGCGCCACCAGGTGCCCTGCGGCGACCGCGACCAGGCATTGCACCGCGAACGCGGCCGCAACCCCGAGCCATACCGGCAGTGGCCGGTAGCGAGTGGCCAGCACGAGCGTCGCGACCATGGTCTTGTCCGGTAGCTCGGCCGGGAGGATCACCAGGAACGTGGTGAGCACAACGGCAAAGCTCACGGAGTGAAGCCGGCCTCGTGTGCGGCGGCCGCGGCGGCCGCGAGCACCGCCTTGACCGGGCGATCCAGCCGGGCAGCGGCCAGCGCGACGTCCTCGTACTCCGGCTGGGCGTTGACCACCACACCGTCTAGCATCGCGATCTTGATCCGGATCTCCTCGCCGCCAATCACGACCGTCCGGGTCCGCCGCACCAGCGCCCGCTTGTCCACCGCCGACTCGCGTAGCCCGATGGTCGACGTCTCCTTGAAGATCACGGTCCGGACCTGGTCGGCGGCGTCGGGGCCGACGAGCACCGAGAGCGTGTGAGCCGGCCGGCCCTTCTTCATCATGATCGGGGTGATCCAGGCATCCGATGCGCCGGCCTCCAGCAACCGGGTCAGCACCGGAGACCACAGCCGCGGGTCGAGGTCGTCCACGTTCGTCTCGATCAGCATCGCGCGGTCGGTGCCGACCTCGCCGAGCCCGGCCGGCACCGGCGCCGGTGCGGCCGCCGACCCCTCCAGCTCCGCCGGCTCGCCGACGACCAGGCGCAGCAGGTTGGGCACCTCGTCGAGGTCACGCGAGCCGGCCCCGGCGCCGACCGCGGTGATCCGCATCGGCGGCATCCCGCCCCACTGCCCCACCGTGGCCGCGAGCAGGGCCGCCCCGGTGGGCGTGCACATCTCGTACGGCACCTCGCCGGCATAGGTCGGTGCGTCCACCTCGGCCAGCAGCGCGAGCACCGCCGGAGCCGGGACCGGGATGAGACCGTGCTCGCTCCTGGTCATGCCGTAGCCGAGCGCGACCGCGGTCGCGACCGCCTCGGTGATCCCCAGCGCTTCGAGCCCGGCGCAGCTGCCGATCACGTCCGCGATCGCGTCCAGCGCGCCCACCTCGTGGAAGTGCACCTGCTCAGGCGAGGTGCGGTGCACCCGCGCCTCGGCCCGGGCCAGCCGGGCGAACACGTCAAGGGCGCGGGCCCGCACCGGCTCCGGCAGATCCGCGGACTCGAGCAGGCCGCGCACGTTGCCCCAGGTCCGGATCACCGTGGTGCGGGGCGCCTTCACCTCCACCTTGGTGGCGGCTAGGCCGTGCCGGGTCACCTGTTCGGTGACCAGCAGCGTCGGCTCTACCCCGATCGCGTCCACGGCCAGCTGGATCTGCTCGATCGGGACCCCGGCATCCACCAACGCGCCGAGCATCATGTCGCCGCTGGCGCCGGCCAGGCACTGGAACCACGCGATGCTCATCCCGACCTCGCTTTCGCCCCGACCCGGCGGGCTACCCGAGCAGCGAACACACCCGCACCGAAACCGTTGTCGATATTGCACACCACAATCCCGGGTGCGCACGAGTTCAGCATTGCGAGCAAGGCGGCGAGGCCACCGTAGGACGCGCCGTAGCCCACGCTGGTCGGCACCGCGACCAGCGGTACTCCGGTCAGGCCACCGACCACGCTGGGCAGCGCGCCCTCCATGCCCGCCACCACCACCAGGCAGTCCGCGCCGTCGAGCAACGACCGGACCGCCAGCAGCCGGTGCAGGCCGGCCACCCCCACGTCGTCGATCCGCTCGACCGCGGCACCGAACGCCCTGGCCACGAACGCGGCCTCGGCCGCGACCGGCTCGTCGCTGGTGCCGGCCGACACCACGCACACGGTTCCGGCCGGCTCGGGCAGCTCGCCGAGTGCGGCGCATCGGGCCCGTAGGTCGATCAGCGCGTCCGGGAACGCAATCCGGATCGCGGCGATGGTCTGGTCGGGCAACCGGGTCGCCAGCGCCGGGCGGCGTCCGGGCCCATCGGCCAGCGTGCGCAGCAGCGTGACGACCTGGTCCGACGTCTTGCCGGCGGCGTAGACCACCTCGGGATCGCCAGTGCGTAGCCCACGGTGCATGTCGAGGCGGGCGAAGCCCAGATCCGCGTAACCGTCCGGCGTGAGCGGGCCGGCGGCCAACTCGGCCACGGCTGCGTCCACGTCGACACTGCCGGCTGCGACACGCTGCAGCAGTTCGCGCACCTCGGTACGGTCCACCCGGCTAACTATGCCGTT
>JAKEEW010000522.1 GCA_022616375.1 Sporichthyaceae bacterium | reverse complement strand
GGTGAGGCCGAGGCGGTCGTGGAGGCGGCGCAGGGGGGTGGGCGCCCACCAGTTCCAGCGGCCCATCAGCTTCATGGTGGCGGGCACGAGCAGGGTGCGGATCACGGTCGCGTCCAGCAGGATCGCGATCGCCATGCCGATGCCGATCTCCTTGATCGCCAGCAGCTCGCCGGCGGCGAAGCCGAGGAACACCGTCACGATCAGCGCCGCGGCCGAGGTCACGATCCGCCCGGTGCGCTGCAGGCCGAGCGCGACCGCGCGGTCGTTGTCGCCGGTCTCGTCCCAGGCTTCCTTGATGCGCGACAGCAAGAACACCTCGTAGTCCATGGACAGGCCGAACGCGAACATGAACACCAGCACCGGCACGGTGATGTCGACCATGCCGGCGGGCTCGAAGCCGAGCAGCCCGGCCAGGTGACCCTCCTGGAAGATCCACACCAGGGCACCGAAGCTCGCGCCCAGCGACAGCACGTTCATCGCGATCGCCTTCAGCGGCACCACCACCGACCTGGTCATCAGGAACAGCAGGACCGTGGTGGCGAGCCCGATCAGCGCCAGCGCCAGCGGCATCCGCCTGGCCAGCGAGTCGCGGTAGTCGACCAGCAACGCCGCGGACCCGGTGACCTCGACCGCCACCGGCCGCTCCAGCGCGCGGATCTGGCGCACCAGCCGGGTCGCGACCTCGCCCTCGCTTGACCCTTGCGGGGTCACGTCGAGGACGGTGACGACCGGCGGTACGCCCCGGTGCGGTGTGACCGAGGCGACCCCGGGCAGCGCCTCGACTCGCTCGGCGAAGGCCCGCGCCCCCGGCGAGCGCGGGTCGATCTCGGCGCCGACGATGATCGGGTCGGCGCCGCGGCCGGGGAAGCGTTTCTCCAGGGTCTCGAAGATCTGCCGCACCGCCGACGACGGCGGCAGCGTCTCGTAGCCGGAGTTCTCCAGCCTCGCGTGGCTGAACGGCAGCGCCAGCAGCAGCAGGCCGGCCACCAGCAGCGGCACGATCGCCACAGCGAAGCGCTGCACCAGCCGCGACACGCGGTAGAACAGGCCCCGGTCGGCGGCCTGGGCCGCACGTGCCGGCCGGATCCGGCGGCCCCACATGCCGAGCAGGGCGGGGATCAGGGTGACGGCGGCGGCCATCGCGACCATCCCCACCCCGATGGCGCCCCAGGCCATCGAGCGCAGGAACGACTCGGCGAACACCAGCAGCCCGGCCAGCGCGACCGCGATGGTCAGCCCGGAGAACGCGACCGTGCGCCCGGCGGTGGCGAGAGTCCGCTCGATCGCGTCGGGGACGTCGAGGCCGCTGGCGCGCTCCTCGCGGAAGCGGCTCACGATCAGCAGCGAGTAGTCGACCGCCAGGCCGAGCCCGAGCATCGTGACCACGTTGACCGAGTAGGTCGAGATGTCGGTGGCCTGGGCGATCCCGAGCAGGACCAGCAGGGCGCCCGCGACCGCCACCACCGCGACGGCCAGCGGTAGCGACAGGGCGACGAACCCGCGGAAGATCAGGAACAGCAGGATCACCACGAACGGCAGCGCGATCGCCTCACCACGCTCCAGGTCGCGCCGGGCGTGCTCCTGGAACTCCTCCCGCGCGGCCTTGTCGCCGCCGACCAGCACCCGCGGCGCCTCGATCCGTTCGAGCCTCGCGGCGATCTGGACGGCAGCGCGGTCCTGCTCGCCGCCGTCCAAGCCGTCGCGCAGCTCCACCACCAGCAGCAGGGCGCGCCCGTCGACGGCCACCAGCGCGGGCACCGGGGCCTTCGGGTCCAGCGGGTCCAGCACGCGGCGGACCGCCGGCAGCGTCCGCAGGTCGCGCACGGCCGCCGCGACGCTCGCCCGCATGGCGGGGTCGCGCACGTCGCGGCCGTCGACCAGCGCGGTCACCTCCGAGCCGCTCTGGGTGAGCCGGGTGAGGCGCCGCAGCGCCACCACCGACTCGGCGTCGCCGCGCAGCTCGCTGCCGCTGCCGAGATGGGAGAACACCCGCGGGCCGATCAGGAGCCCGGCGGCCAGCACGACCAGCCAGGCGAACGCGACCGCGCGCCGCCGCCGGTAGGTGAAGCGACCGATGGACCCGAACACACCAACCTCCTGACGCGGCAGCCATTGGGCTCCATTGTGCGGAACAGCCGCCGCGCCGACGAACGGAATCCGAACGGGCATCCGGACCGAGTCCGAACCGATCCGAACCGATCCGGACCGGAAATCGCCGAGGCTGGCGCCGGGTTCCCCCGGTAGGAGCACCGCGGCCTGAGTGGGGCTCCGCCTGGACCCTTGCGTGGAGGTCGAACGAACATGCGACGAACGCTGCTGGCTATCGCACTGCTGGCCGCCGTGACCCTGCTCGCCGCGGGCTGCCCGAACCAGGGTGACGGCGGCGGCAGGACCGGCTATGACCTCGGCCTGCCCGCTCGCGCCGGGGTCGGTGTGATCACGGTCGAGTAGGCCCTCCCAGCGGCGGTGTGGACAGACCCATGCCGGTGTTGGCCGGCTACGTGATACTGGAGGGCATGGATCGAGACCTGGAAGTACCGGGGCCGCCAGCGCCGGGCGCGGCGGCCAATCGTGTCGACGAGCTGCGCGCCCAGCTCAGAGATGCCTCGTACCGGTACTACGTGCTGAGCGATCCAGACATCTCCGACGCCGAGTATGACGAGCTGCTGCGCGAACTCGCCCAACTGGAGCAGGACTACCCGGATTTGGTCACACCCGACTCGCCGACGCAGATGGTCGGTGCGCCCCCTTCGGCGGCGTTCGCGCCGGTGCCGCACCGGGTGCCGATGCTGTCGCTCGACAACGCCTTCTCCGTCGAGGAGCTCGCGGCCTGGGGCAAGCGCACCGAGAAGGCGGTCGGCGAGGTCAGCGCCTATGTCTGCGAGCTGAAGATCGACGGGACCGCGGTGTCGCTGCAGTACGAGCGTGGCCGCCTGGTGCGCGCCGCGACCCGCGGCAACGGGCTCGTTGGCGACGACATCACCCCAAACGTCCGCACCATCGACAGCGTGCCGGAGCGCCTGACGCTCGACGACCCGCCCGCCGTCGTCGAGGTCCGCGGCGAGGTCTACTACCCGACCGAGGCATTCGAGAAGCTCAACCAGC
>JAKEEW010000521.1 GCA_022616375.1 Sporichthyaceae bacterium | reverse complement strand
GGCCGGTCCCTGCCTGGCCGGTCCCTGCCTGGCCGGTCCCTGCCTGGCGGATTGCTGCCTCGGCCGCCGAGCACTCCGCGGCGATGTCCTCGGCCCGGCCCAGCTGCCGCTGCAGCGACTCCGGCTGGTGCTCCCAGCTGACCACCCGGCCGGTGGGCAGGTGATGCAGCTCAACCCGGCGACACGGCCGGCGCAGCGTACGCTCGGCCGCCAGCGCATAGAGCGCGAGGGCCAGCGAGCCGCGCGCGTCGTCGGTCGTCAATACGTGCCGGCCGGTCTTGTAGTCCACCACGACGAGCTCGTCACCGCGCCCGTCGAGCCGGTCGATCCGGCCGCTGACCGCGAGTGTCTTGGTCCTGGTGGCGACGATCCGCTCGACTCCGAGCGGTTCGTCGTGCGGGTCGAGCGGTTCGACGTACTGCACGACCCACTCTCTGGCCCGCTCCCTGACCTCCTTGCGCTGCATCTCATCGCGGTAGCCGTCGCCGATCCAACCGGCGACGAGCAACCGTCCAGCGGCCTCGGGAGTGCGCTTGGCCACCGGCAGCCGCCACCACCCGGCCAGTGCGTTGTGCACGCTGGCACCCAAGCTGTTGTGCGCCCACGGCGGCCCCTTGCGCGGCATCGGCCGGTCGACGTACGTCATCCGGTAGCGCCGCGGGCAGTCCAGCCAGGCGTTCAGCCGGGACGGCGTGGCCGCGAACAGCCGGCGCGGCATGCCTTCGAAACCGAGCTGGTCCACGCCACCCATTGTGGCCGGCCCGACCGAGAAGTCAGGATGCGGTCGTGACATCGACACGCGGATCGGTACGCCACTCCCGGCGAACGCGGGACGGACGCCCGCCGGCGCCGCTACTGCTGCATCCGGCCAAGCTGCCCGGCACGGTCCCGCCGCCACTGGACGGAGACTGGGCACCGGCAGACACCCGGCTCGACCAGCCGCAGCTCTACCCGCTGCCGGACGGGCACGGACCGGAGGACGTGGCCTTCGATGCCGCCGGACGGCTGGTGAGCGGGGATCAGGACGGCCGGCTCTGGCGCTGGCCGGCCGGCGGCGAGCCCGGGCAGACGCCGAGCCTGCTGGCCAGCACCGGTGGCCGGCCGCTGGGCATCGAGCTCGACCCGACCGACGGCAGCCTGGTGGTCTGCGACGCTTACCGCGGGTTGTTGCGGGTCACCGCGGACGCGGCGGTGAGCGTGCTGGCCACCGAGGCGGGCGGAACCCCGATCAACCTGTGCAACAACGCGTCGATCGCACGCGACGGCACCGTGTATTTCACCGACTCCAGCCATCGCTTCCCGCTGTGGGCCTGGAAGCGCGATCTGGTCGAGCACCAGCCGAACGGCCGGGTGCTCGCCTATCACCCCGGCACCGGCCGGACCGACGTGGTGGCGACCGGGCTGTACTTCCCGAACGGGGTCGGGCTGTCTCCCGATGAGAGCGCGCTGCTGGTCGCGGAGACCACGACGCATCGGCTGATACGGGTCGCCCTGCCCAGCGGTGAGGTGTCCGAGCTCACCGACCTGCCCGCCTACCCGGACAACCTCTCGACGGTCGGCGACGGGACCTACTGGGTAGCGCTACCCAGCCCGCGGCTTGCCATCGAGGAGCGGTTGCTCCCGCACCCGATGGTCCGGCGGTTGATTGTGTTCCTGCCGGACCGGCTGCAGCCAGGCCCGGCGCAATACGGCCTCGTGGCGCAGGTGGACGGCACCGGGCGGGTGCTGCGCACCCTGCACGGCCCGACCGGCGTGTATTCCGTCGTCACCGGTGTCCGCGAGCACGACGGTGCGCTCTGGCTGGGCAGCCTGACCGAGCCTGCGGTAGCGCGGATCCCGCTCTAACTCCGGAGGGGGGAAGCCCCGTACCGGAGTCAGGCACGAAACAGCAGTATCTGGCGCAGCGTCCCAATAACCAACTCAGCTCACCTGAATGAGGACTCGCCAGAGATGAACAAGATGATCCCGCTGATTGCAGCGCTCGCCTTAAGCGCCGCCGCCTGTAGCTCCGCCAACGACGGCGACACGACCAGCCCGGCGGCCGCACCGACTGGTGTGCCGTTCTCGTTCCAGAACATCAGCCTGGAGATCCCGCAGGCACTGGACAGCACCGCCGCCGGAACCACCGTCCCGCGCTTCGACGACCAGGAGCAGGACGCGTTCTCCCCCCGGCTCGACGTGCTCGACCAGCTGATCCAGTCCCTCCAGATCGCTGCCTAACGCACTCCCTCAACCCAAGATCGCCGTTTTCATGATCCCGCTCGGCCGCGACCTGCGGATTCGAGCACAAAGGATCATGAAAACGGCGATCTTGCAGTTGAGGGGCCGACCCAGTGAGGGCTTGCGGATTGTCAGGCCGCCTCGACGAACGCCCGCACCGCGTCCGCCACCAGCTGCACCGCGATCGCGGACAGCAGCAGACCGGCGATCCGAGTGATCAAGGTGACGCCGCTGTCCTTGATCACCCGGATCACGCCGACCGAGAACCTGAGGAACAACCAGAGCGCGATGTGCACGGCGACGATCCCGGCTGCGACCGCGAGCAGGTCCCGGGCTTCCTCGACCCGCTCGGCGAACACGATCGTCGCCACGATCGCCCCTGGCCCGGCCAGCAACGGGGTGCCGAGCGGCACCAGCGCCACGTTGACGTCCTTGGTCTGGCTCGGCTCGTCGGCCCGCCCGGTCAGCAGCTCGAGGGCGACCAGCAACAGCAGCAGCCCGCCCGCGGCCTGCATGGCCGGCAACGTGATGCCCAGGTAGTTCAGGATCGACTGGCCGAAGACCGCGAACACCACGATCACGCAGAACGACACGATCACCGCTTGCAGCGCCATCTGGCGACGCTTGGCGGAGGTCCGGCCGCTGGTCAGGCTCAGGAAGATCGGGATGACCCCGGGCGGATCCATGATCACGAACAGCGTCACGAAGACCTCGACGAACAGCCGCCCGTTGATGCTCACCGGGCCGGCGCCTTCGGCTGCGCTCCGCCTATCTCCTGCGCTCCACCTATCTCCTGCCCAGAGCCCACGTCCTGCGCAGCACCCGCCTGGGCCAGCATCGCCTGGTGGACCTCGACCGACGTGGTCTCCTGGCCAATCCGATATCCGGTCCCGGCGCCGTGATCGTCGCTCCCGCCGGTGACCAGCAAGCCAAGCTCGCTCGCGAGCGCCCGTAGCCTGACCCGGGTCGCCGGATCGTGATCGGGATGGTCCACCTCAAGCCCGGCCAGGCCAACCGAGGCCAGCTCTCTGATCACGTCGTCGCTGACGATCCGGCCGCGGGTATGGGCCCCGGGATGCGCGAACACGGCAACCCCACCGGCGGCGCGCACCAGCCGGACCGCCTCGGCCGCGTCGGTGGCCCACCGATGCACGTTTGCGCGGCCGCCGTCACCGATCCAAGCGGCACTGAACGCTTGATCCTCGGTGCCGATCACACCGGCCGCCACCAGCGCCCTGGCGATATGCGGGCGGCCGATCGGAACGCCCCCGGCACCGTCGCCGCCCGCCAGCTCCAGGACCTGCCCCCAACTGATCGGGGCACCGAGCGCGATGCACCTGGCCACCATCAGCTCGGCCCGTTGCGACCGCTCGGCTCTGGACCTGGCCAGCTCGGCCGCCAGCGCCGGATGATCGGGGTCGACCAGATAAGCCAGGACGTGCACGCTGATCCCGCCCGCGGTCGCGGACAGCTCCGCGCCGGTCACCACGATGAGGTCGACCTGCGCCGCGGCGGCAACCGCCTCCGGTAGACCGGCGAACGTGTCGTGATCGGTCAGCGCGATGACGTCGACGCCGGCCGCGACGGCCTGCCGTACCAGCTGCGCCGGGCGCTGGGTGCCGTCCGAGGCGCTGGAGTGGGTATGCAGGTCGATGCGCACGCAGGGAGCGTACGGCCTACAGCCGAGGCGAAAGCGCGCCGAGTGGGAGGTCGAGCTCGGTACGGGCGTCCCTGGCATCCAAGAGGGTGAGCCCGTCGAGCATCAGCAAGTCGGCCGACTCCGGCCAGAGCACGGTCCACAGCCACACCCCGCCGGCCGCACCCACGTACGCGGTCCGATTCTCCCCGGCCTCGATCCACCACAGCGGGGTCGGATGCCCGGCCGCGTCGACCTTGGCGTGGCACGGCGTCTCGGCCATGTCCGGACCTGGATCGGGACCGTCGATGCCGGCGTAGCTGGCCCCGAGCCCGATCCCCGGCTCTTCCGCCACGATGATCATCTCGCCGACGCCGCCCATCCGGTTGGGCCCGGTGCACGCGATCACGCTTGCGCGCGCACCGGTCAGCTCGTCGCCCGCGTAGGTGACGCCGGTGACCAACCAGCCGGCCGGCAGCGGCCACGGCAGCCAGACCGGAACATGCGCGTGCTCCTTGATCTGTTGCAGCTGATCGGGCGTGGGCAACCGGGGTGGGGCTACCGGTTGTACGTCTCCGTGCGCATCGCACCGCCACGCGCTGGACCACAGGCCAGGGGCGCGAACGGCCGAGCGGCACCGTGGGCAGGTGTGCTCGCCCTTCATGAGATTAGACGGTGCGCCCCCGACCGGCTCCCGTCAAGCCCGACCCCCTCCGACGGAGCGCAGCCGCACGTGGGTTATCCACAGCCGTGGTGGGTGGCTGGATTGTGAGTCCCTAACGGCAGCCATTCCGGCGCGGAGCCGGGCCAGGATCCGGGCGAGCAGCCGGGATACCTGCATCTGCGAGACTCCGAGTTCGGCGGCGATCTCGGACTGGGTCATTCCACGGAAGAACCGCATCAGCAGGATCTGCTTGTCCCGTTCGGAGAGCTCGGCCAGCAGGAGCTTTAGCGTTTCCCGGTTGACTACGCCGTCGAACGAATCGTCGTCGGCGCCGATGAGGTCCTGCAGCGGAGTCGGCCGGGCCGAGCCGGCATCGACTGGGAGATCCAGCGACACCGTGGAATGCGCGGCCCGGGCATCCATCGCGTCGATGATCTCGGCCGGTTCGGCGATGAGATGCTCGGCGAGCTCGCCAACGGTCGGGGAACGGCCAAGCGACTGGCCGAGCACCTCGGTCGCGGTGCGCAGCTGGGCGCTGAGCTCCTGCATCCGCCGGGGTACGTGGACCGCCCAGGTGGAGTCACGGAAATACCGCTTGATCTCCCCAATGATCATCGGAGTCGCGTAGGTCAGGAACGCCACCCCGCGGTCCGAGTCGAAGTTGTCGACCGCCTTGACCAGGGCCAGGTAGGCGACCTGGAACAGGTCCTCGACCTCCTCGCCGGGCGCGCCGTAACGGGCGGCCAGATACCGTGCGCAGGGCATGTGCGCCTCGATGACCTGGGTGCGCAGCTCGTCGCGGCGGGGATCATCGTGCGCCAACGTCGTGATCTCGGCGAGCAGGCGTAACGCGGTGGCACGCCGCCGTACGTAGAACTCGCCGCGCTCCTTGGCGGCATCAGCCGCTTCGGCCGGCGGCGGGGCCGCATCGGGCGGGGGTGCGTCGGCCGGGGGCGCGGGTGCGGCTGGTTTAGCGGCAGGCGGCTCCGGGGCAGCTCGAGTCGCCCGCGCCGGCTTAGCCGCAGTCTTGGTCCTGGTTGGCTTACGCCGAGCTCCAGGCGGCATCAGGTCGCCGCAGGCAGGGTTCGCTTGATCAGCTCGACCTCGGCCCGCCCGTCCACGTAGGACCAGCGCAGCTCGTCGACCAGCGCCGCCAGCACGTTCCAGCCGAAGCCCTCGACATCGGGCGCGGACTGATCCGCCTCGGCGGACACGGTGACGACCAGCCGATCGGGGTACTCGGCGAACCGGCACTCCAGGTCGGCGCCGGTGGTTTCGAATCCGCCGGGCAACAGCAGCAGCCCGCAGGCCTCGTCCACGGCGAGCCGCAAGTCGGTGAGGTCCTGCATGGTCAGGTCGACCCGAGCCCCAAGGTGACTGGCTGCGGACCGGATCAGGGCCACGTAGGTCTTGTCCGCCGGCACGCTGACCACGACCGCGCGGGCGGCGTCGACCGCCGGACTGCCATCGGCCAGTTCGGTGTCGGCCAGCTCCGAATGGTTCTCGTGCACCCGTTTCCTCCGATGCCGCTCAGCCGCGGGATAGGTCGCTGGTGACCCCGGCCAGCTCGAGGACCCGCGCCACGGCTGGCTGTACCTCGGTCATGGTGAACCGGCCGCCGACCTCGGTGGCTCGGCGCGAGGCCCGCAGCAGTACCCGCATCCCGGTCGAGTCCATGAACTCGAGCTCGCCGCAGTGCAGGACCACCGTCCGGCCAGGTTGTAGCACTGGCTCGAGCTCCGCCCACAGCAGATCGGCGGTCGCCATGTCCAGCTCCCCCGCGACGGTGACCACGCTCTGCGTGTCATCGGCTACGGAGATCGAGACCCGAAGCCCATCCATCCCCAACACCCCTCATCGCCGCCCGGTTTCTGCACCTGACCTTATGCGCTCCGCAGACGGTACGCCGCAGCAGGGCCGGTCGCACCCGTTTGACCGCGCGCGTTGGGGCAACAGAGAAGACCGTTCACGATCGAGAGGTGGTCGTCATGGCGTTTCGCACGCGAACGGCACCGGTCGGCTCGCCCACCGGTATCGGGCTACGTGTCATTCTCACCCTGCTCGGAGCGCTCGGGCTCATCATCAGCGCGTTCCTCCCTTGGCTCGACGGTGTCGGCGGACTGGAATTGCGGCTGCGCGCGCTCATCGAGACCACGTTCACCGAGACTTCGAGCACGTTGACCACGGTCGGCTTGGTAGCCATTTTGCTCGGTCTGGTCGCGGTCGTTGGCCTGGCCGCGCGCTTCGGCGGGCTCACCCGAGCCGCCGGTGCGCTCGGCATCGTGATGGTGATCTTGTTCGCCATCCAGGTGTACCGGGAGACCGAAACGGTCGAGATGCGCGAAGGCGCCTGGGTTGCGCTGGCCGGCGCCGTCGTGGCCGTCATCGGCGGGTTCATGGGCTGGGGCGCCCCGGTCGCCCACACGGTCGAGACGGTGGAAACCGTGGACTAGACCCGCACACCCAACCGGTCCAGATCAAGATCAGGCGCTTCGAACCGGCGCCTGATCTTGCTGGTCGGATGGCGGATCCGGCGACGGCGAACGGATGGCCCTGATCGGCTCGCGGAGCCTACGCTGGAGACGCGCACCAAAGCGTTCGGAGGATGGCGGCATCACCGATGCCCACCCATCACTGGATCTGCGGAGAACAGACTGACCTCGGACACCGAAGCACCCGCCACGCCCGGCACCGCATCAAACCGGGCGCCGATGCTGGATGTCCTGATCGTCGAAGACGACGCGGTCGACGCCTACCTCGTGCAGGAGCTGCTCACCGACGCCGACACCGGATTACGGCTCAGCCGCGCAACCGATCTGAGCTCCGCCGAGGAGATGATCTCGGCGACCACCCGGTGCATCGTGCTCGACCTGAACCTGCCGGACTCGACCGGGCTGGATGGTCTGCATCGGCTGCTCAGGCACGCACCGTCGGTCGCCGTCGTGGTGCTCACCGGTTTGCACGACGAGCAGCTCGGCGTGCAGGCGGTCGCCGCCGGCGCCCAGGACTACCTCACCAAGGGTGAGATCGACGGCCCGTTGCTGGCCCGAACCATCCGCTACGCAGTGGAACGGCAGGAATCCCACCGCTATCGGCTCGAGGCCGAGCTGCACGCCCAGGAGAACGCCCGGCTGGAACGCGGCCTACTCCCGGTCCCGACGATCGGCTCGCCCGCAGTCAGCTGCCACACCAGCTACCAACCGGGCCGGCCGCACACGCTGCTGGGCGGCGACTTCTACGACGTCGTAGAGACCGCGGACGGCACGCTCCAGGCGGTGATCGGCGACGTCTGCGGGCACGGGCCGGACGAGGCGGCCCTCGGCGTCTGCCTGCGGGTGGCGTGGCGCAGCCTGGTGATGGCCGGGCTCGACGACCTCACCCTGTTCCCGGTGCTGCAACAGCTGCTGGTCGCGGAGCGGCGCACCGACGAGATCTTCACGACTGCCTGCATGATCACCCTGGTGCCCGACTCGAACCAGGTTCGGGTCTTGTCGGCCGGTCACCCGCCGCCGCTGCTACTCGACTTCGGAGCGACCGGCGGAGTCAGCGAGGCGCTGCCGTCCAGCACCGGTCCCGCTCTCGGGCTGGTCGCGAGCCCCACCTGGCGCACCGCGGAGATCGAACTGACCGGGCCCTGGGGTGTACTGCTGTACACCGATGGCATTGTCGAGGGCCACGTCGGCAACGGTTCGGAGCGGCTCGGAGTGGAACGACTTACCAAGATCATCGACTCGCAGGTGGGTGGCGGACTCGCCGGAGCAGACCTGCTGCGCGCCACCATCGCCGAGGTCATCGAGCTGGACGGCGGTCGGATGACCGACGACATCGCCGCCCTGTTGGTCGCCCGGAGGTCCGGGTGAGCCGTCGAACCGAGGCCAACCAGGAGCCGCGCGGATCCGGCTGGCGCCGGTTCCGGGTCCGGGCCTGGCTGGCTTTGCTCGCCACCGCGCTGGTCACCATCACGGTCGGCCTGGCCGGCCTGAGCCAGCGGTCCTACCAGGACCTGTCCAAGGCTCGGTTTGCGGTGGCTCGGGCAACCGACCCGGCGCTGGTCGCCTCGGTCCGGTTCGGCGAGGACCTGGCCAGGCAGGAAGCCGATGTGCTCGGGTACGCGCAGACCGGTCGGCAGGAGGCCGCCGATTCCTATCGCGAGGCCGCCGCTGCCGCGTCCGGTCACGCGGCCGAGCTCGATCAGCTGGTCCGGACCCCGGCCGAGATCACCCAGCGGGAGGAGATCGAGGCCAAGCTCGCCGCTGCCCGGGAGGCGATGCGGGCGTGGCAGCGCGACTACGCCGAGCCCACCATCGAAACCATCGCGGCCCAGGGCGCCGGATCCGTCCCAGCCGCCACCCATCAGGCAGGGCGCGAGCAGTACTTCCAGGTCGAGGCCGCGCTCGCCGAGCTTGACGGCACGCTGACCGAGGTCCGAGCGGCGGCTCTGGACCGCTTCGACCGGGCCGCCAACCGATCCGAGAACGTGGTGGTCGGCGGTCTTGCGATCCTGCTGTTCACGCTGCTCGGAGTCGCCGCCACCATGCGGCAGACGGTGATCCGGCCGCTCGCGCTGCTCAGCAAGCGAGTCAGGCGGATCGCCCGGGGTGAGTACCACCTGCCACTCGACATCGAAGGCGCGCTGGAGATCCGCCGCCTGGTGATGGACGTCGACGCGATGCGCCAGCGCATCCTGCTCGAGCTTGACGAGTCCACGATCGCTCGCGAACAGCTCGACGCGCAGGCACTCGAACTGCGCCGATCCAATGCCGAGCTCGAGCAGTTCGCCTATGTCGCCTCGCACGACCTGCGCGAGCCGCTGCGCAAGGTGGCCAGCTTCTGCCAGCTGCTGGAGCGGCGGTACGGCGACCAGCTGGACGAGCGCGGCCGCCAGTACATCCAGTTCGCGGTGGACGGCGCCACCCGGATGCAGGGGTTGATCAACGATCTGCTCGCGTTCTCCCGGGTGGGCCGTGCCAGCGAGGGATTCGTCGAGGTGGACGCCCAGCAGTCGCTGGAGCGGATCCGGCACCTGCTCAGCGCCACGCTCGACGACGCGAACGCCGAGATCGTGACCGAAGCTCGGCTGCCGATCGTCTTTGGTGACTCGGTGCTGATCGACCAGCTGCTGCAGAACCTGCTCAGCAACGCGGTCAAGTTCGGCAGGGAAGGAGTCGAACCGCGGGTCAAGCTGACCGCCAGGCGCGACGGCGACATGTGGGAATTCACCTGCGCGGACAACGGGATCGGGATCGAGCCGGACTATGCCGAGCGCATCTTCGTCATCTTCCAGCGGCTGCACCCGCGCGACGAGTATGGCGGCACCGGTATCGGCCTGGCCCTGTGCAAGAAGATCGTGGAGTACCACGGCGGGCGGATCTGGCTGGAAACCAACGGTCAGCCCGGCATCGGCGCGGTCTTCCGCTTCACTGTTCCGGCTATCCCACCGCTAGGTCTTGCCGGCAACGGCGAGCTGGGGTCTCATAGCTCCACCGAGTCGCCGGTTCCGGCGACGTCGGCGAGATCCGGAGGCTAGGCGTGATCGCCACTCAACCGTTCGAGGTGCTGCTCGTCGAGGATGATCCGGCCGACGTGCTGATCACTCGCGAGGTGTTCGCGGGCAGCACCTTGCACGCGCTCAACGTGGTGGCCGACGGGGTCGAGGCCATGGCCTACCTGCGCCGCGAAGGGCAATACGGCCAGGCACAGCGGCCGAATTGATGCTGCTCGACCTGAACCTGCCCCGTAAGCCAGGCCGTGAGGTGCTGGCCGACGTCAAGAACGATCCGTGGTTACGCATGATCCCGGTCGTCATCCTCACCACCTCGGAGGCGGAGGAGGACATCGTGGCCAGCTATCAGCTGCACGCCAATGCTTATGTGATCAAGCCGGTGGACTTCGATCAGTTCTCCCAGTCGGTGCGCCAGATCGGCGACTTCTTCCTGTCCATCGCTCGGTTGCCCCCGATGACCTGGGAGGGCTGGGGGGCATTGCATTAGATCTCGGAGGCCATTTCATGGTGATCCCCTGTGTTGGCGCGATCATGGTCGATGCGGCCGGTCGGATCCTGGTCGTGTTGCGACAGAACGCGCCGGCCTCCGGTTGGTGGTCGATTCCCGGCGGTCGAGTCGAGAACGACGAGTCGGACGTCGACGCACTGCGCCGAGAGGTCAAGGAGGAAACCGGTCTCGACGTGGCGGTCGGTGAGCTGCTCGGCCGGATCCAGCGGCTCGGCCCGCCCGACCCCGACGACGAGATCTGGTACGAGATCGCGGACTATCACTGCACCGTGACCGGTGGGTCCCTGCGGCCCGGCGATGATGCCGCCGATGCCCGCTGGGTCTCCCCCGACGAGCTGCGCACGATGACCACCTCGGACGGCTTGATCGACACGCTGGAGTCCTGGCGGATCATCTAGCCCGCCGAGCGGTCCGGCGAACGCGCGGCGCCGATCACCCCGGCGCGATCTTGGGACGGACCGCGAACATGATCGCAAGGGGCCGAGGGTGGTATGCTGGCCGTCGGCCGCGATCCGCGGCCACCGTTGTGTACGAGATTGTCCGGATCTACGACCGGACCGCCTGACCGGGCGCCGAGCTGAGGAGGTGGTAGTGGTGACCACGAGTTCCAGTCCGTGCAGTACCAGCCGCTCCCCGCTTCGTCGGGTACTGCCGCGCTAACGCGTCCGACCTGTTCCCAGCGCCCGCATCCGGCGCCTGTGGGTGAGCCTCCACCAGACCGCCACGCGGTGGCACGCGCGCGGCCAACTTGGCCGCGTCCTAGCCACCAACCCGGGATCGTGAAGGAGCCCGCCATGTCGATGATTCGAGAGTTGCGCACCGCGGTGCGCCGCGGGTCGGGTGAGCCGACCGTTGTTCCCGCGCCGGCGCCGTCCCGCGCGATCGTGGACTGCGCGATCTACCGCGACGGGGTACGCCGGCCGGACCGCCACACCTACACCTCCGCGCTGCGCGAGGTACGCGAAGCCGGCAAGGGCTTCGTCTGGATCGGCCTGCACGAGCCGGCCGAGTCGCTGCTGGCCGAGATCGGTGAGCAGTTCGACCTGCACCCGCTGGCGGTCGAGGACGCCGTCCAGGCCGCGCACCAGCGACCGAAGCTTGACCGGTACGACGACATGCTGTTCGCGGTGTTCAAGACCGTGCGCTATGTCGAGCCGGCCGAGCTGACCGCAACCAGCGAGATCGTGGAGACCGGCGAGGTCATGGTGTTCCTCGGCCGCGACTTCGTGATCACCGTCCGGCACGGCGAGCACGGCGATCTACGCGGGCTGCGCCGTCGGCTCGAGGCCGACCCGGAGCTGCTCAGCCACGGCCCCTCGGCCGTGCTGCACGCGGTCGCCGACCGGATCGTGGACGACTACCTGCTGGTGACCGACGACCTGCAGACCGACATCGACGAGGTCGAGAGCGCGGTCTTCTCGCCCCGGCGGTCCCGCGACGCCGAGCGGATCTACCAGCTCAAGCGTGAGGTGCTCGAGCTCAAGCGGGCGGTTACCCCGCTGGCGGCGCCGCTGCAGACGCTGGCCGAGCGCCCGATGCGGCTAGTGGAGAGCGAGATCAGGGAGTACTTCAGGGACGTGCACGACCACCTCATCGCGGTGGCCGAGCAGGTCTCCGACTTCGACGAGCTGCTCACCACGATCGTGCAGGCGAACCTGGCCCAGGTGACCGTGGCGCAGAACGAGGACATGCGCAAGATCACAGCGTGGGTAGCGATCTTCGCGGTGCCCACGATGATCGCCGGGATCTACGGCATGAACTTCGAGCACATGCCAGAGATCAAGTGGAAGTACGGCTACGCCCTGGTCATGGCGTTCATGGTCGCGGTCTGCTTCTTCATGTACCGCGGGTTCCGGCGCAACCGCTGGCTCTAGGCCGCCGCCCCGGCTGCCGGCTAGCCGGGCTGCCGGGCTGGTCGGGCTATCGACCCGGCCGGCTACCGGCTGGACAGCAGCTGCCGGGCCCGGCCCGCATGCTCCCCCTGCACCTCGATGTCGTAGCGCTGCGGCTGCAGGTCGCGGCGGGAGATGAAGTCGCGCTTACCGGCGGTGAGCGCGTACGAGGCCAGGCCGAGGGTGGCGCCGAACAACGCACCCCAGAGCAGGCCCCACAGCAGCGCCTCGAGCACGCCGATCTTGGGAACCAGGATCATCAGCAGCAGGGCCATCAACAGACCGAGCCAGGCACCGGCGGCGGCACCGCTGCCGGCCGCCCGACCCCAGTTCATCCGGCCGAGCACCTGCTCGACGAGCTTGACCTCGGATCCGACGATCCGCACCGACTGCACCGGGAACTTCTGGTCCGACAGGTGGTCGACGGCCCGCTGGGCATCCGGGTAGTAGGTGTAGGTCGCCACGTTCGACCAGGTAACGGCCGGGCCAGTCCCGGCCGGTGGCGGGGTGCTCGGGGTCTGATCGGTCATCGTGCCTCCTTGGTGTCGTTACCGATCACCTTGGACCGATCGTTTCCGGCACGCAATCGGCCGGGTGTGCGACCTGGCGCCAGGTCCGGATCAGACTAGACCGCAACAGTTCGGACACCCGCCCGATCGGCAACCCGGCGTACTCGGCCGGCTGGACCGGCTCGCCGACATGCAAGCGGATCTCCGGCCGGCGCACCACCGACCGGGCGGCGCCGCGCAGGCTCTCGGCCACACCGCCGGCTCCGATCAGCCGCGCGTCGTGATGCGCCAGCGGCACCACCGGGCAGCCGGTGTCCAGGGCAAGCCGGGCCAGGCCGGAGCGAAACCGCCGCGGGCTGCCATCCGGGTTCGCCGAGACGTTGCCCTCCGGGAAGATCCCGACCACCTCGCCGCGCTCCAGCGCGGACAGCGCATCGCGCAGCGCGTCCGGCGCCGGACGCTGCCAGCCCACCCGGATGAACCCGGCGTGCTTGGCCAGCGGCCCCACGATCGGGTGCCGGAAGACCAGCTCGGTGGCCAGGAACCGGACGTGACCGTGCTCGGTGCCGCAGCCGGATCGCCGGCAGGCCAGGGATAGGCGCAGGCCGGATTTGGCCAGGCTGGCCAGCACCGGCGCCACGTCCACGATCGTGGTGTGGTTGACCATCAGCAGGGCCGGCCCGGTTCTGGGCAGGTGCTGCGCCCCGGTCAGCCGGGCCCGGCAGGTCGCTGCGGCTAAGGCGCGGGCCACCGCGCCGACGAGCTCCATCGAGGACCGCCTATCCGGCGGTAGGGGTTGGAGTCGGAGTCGGGATCGGGGTTGGATTCCTGGTGAGACCGGCCGCCCGGCCCTTGGCCGCGACCACGGCAGCCATCTTGCGGGACGCCTCGTCGATCATCTCCGGACCAAGCCGGACCGCGCCGCGCTCGCCGCCGCCCGGCGAGATGGCGTGCTGGTAGGCGGCCAGGATCCGCTCCGCATGGTCGTAGTCCGACTGGCTCGGGGTGAACGTCTCGTTCACCAGGTCGATCTGGTCCGGATGGACCACCCACTTGCCGTCGTAGCCGAGCGCGGCCGATCTGGCCGCCACCTGGCGCAGCCCGTCGGGATCGCCGAGCTGCAGATAGGGGCCGTCGATCGCGAGCAGGTCGTGAGCGCGGGCGGCCACCAGGATCCGCATCAGCACATAGTGGTAGGCGTCGCCGATGTCGTATCCCGGCGGTTGCGCGCCGACCACGAGCGAGCGCATGGTGATGCTGGCCATGAAGTCGGCAGGGCCGAACACCAGCGCTTCGAGCCGGTCCGAGGCGGCCGCGATCGCGTCCACCGCCGCCAGACCGCGGGCGTCCTCGACCTGTGCCTCGATTCCGATCCCGGTCGCCGGCAGCCCTACCGCCTGCTCGATCTGACCCAGCAGGAGGTCCAGCCAGGCGATCTGTTCGGGCCGCTGGACCTTGGGCAGCAGCACGCAGTCCAGGTGCGCGCCGGCGGCCTCGACCACGTCCACGACGTCGCGGTAGGCCCAGCCGGTCGAGGTGTCGTTGACCCGGACCGCGACGGTCTTGCCGGTCCAGTCGCCGGCCGCGAGCGAAGCGATGACGTTGGCCCGAGCGGCCACCTTGGCGTCCGGCGCGACCGCATCCTCGAGATCGAGAAACACCTCGTCGGCACCGAGACCCGGCGCCTTCGCGAGCATCCGTGGGCTGCTGCCGGGCACCGCGAGAACGGACCGGCGCGGCCGTACGGGGCGGGCAGGCTCGGTCATCGGGCCCGGAGCCTACACGTGGGTGTGTCGCCGGCCGTGCGCCGCCCGGGACCTGCGTTGCTCGATCTCGGCGGCAAGCAACCGGTTCAGCCGGCTGTGCCGCCGCCCGTACCCCAGGTAGACCAGCAGCCCGACGGCGGTCCAGATCCCGAAGTAGATCCACTTCTGCACGGGCAGTCCGAGCATCAGCCAGCCGGTGCCCAGGATGGCCAGGAGCGGCAGCACCGGCACCCACGGCACCCGGAAGCCACGCTCCAGCTCGGGCCGGGTCCAGCGCAGCACGATCACCCCGGCGGAGACGAACACGAAGCAGAACAGCGCACCGATGGTCAGCAGCGGCGCCAGATCGAGCACCGGGACGAACTGGCCGAGCCCGATCGCGATCGCGCCGAGCACCAGCGCGGCCACCGAGGGGGTGTGGAACCGGGCGCTGAGCCTGGCCATGGGCCGGGGCAGCAGGCCGTCCCGAGCCATCGCGTAGCCTACCCGGGCCTGCCCGATCAGCAGCACCAGCACCACGGTGGCCAGGCCGAACACCGCGCCGAAGTCGATCACATTACGCATGAAGCCGTTGCCGACCGCGTCGAACGCGTCGGACAGCGGAGTGTCCACCGCCAGCCGGCGGAACGGCACCATGCCGACCATCACGAACGCCACCCCGATATAGAGCCCGGTGACGATCAGCACGCTGGTCAGCATGCTCCGGGCCACGTCGGTCCGCGGCTCGGCGGTCTCCTCGGCCGCGGTGGCGAGCACGTCGAAGCCGATGTACGCGAACGCGACCACGGCGGCCGATACGAAGATCCCGTACCAACCGAAGACCTGCTGCTCGCCTCCGAAGATCACTTGAAGCACGGTGCGGTCGGCGCCGGTGACCTGGGCAGCCGCCGGCTCCGCCGGGGCCACGAACGGGGTGAGGTTGTTCGGCTTGACGTGCGGGAAGCCCAGCAGGATGACCAGACCGATCACCGCGAGCTTGGCCAACACCAGCGTCCACAGCACCCGGATGCCAAGCCTGGCGGCCGCGGCCACGATCAGGACCAGCCCGGCGAGCAGGACCGCGCTCGGCAGGTCAAGGCCGGTCGGTACACCGAAGTGATCGGCCAGGTTGGCCGGCACCTGGACGTCGAGATCCTGCAAGGCCTGCAACAGGTAGATCGACCACACCCGGGACACCGCGGCGGCGGCCAGCACCATCTCGAGCAGCAGCGACCAGCCGATGATCCACGCCCACACCTCGCCGAACGCGACGTAGGTGAACGAGTAGGCCGAGCCCGCGGACGGGAGCACCGAGGACAGCTCGGCGTAGGCGGCCGCGCACAGCAGGCAGACCAGCCCGGCTAACACGAACGAGAACAGCACCCCGGGACCCGACATCGTGCCGGCCTGCTCGCCGGCCAGCTTGAAGATGCCGGCGCCGATCATGACGCCGATGCCGAGCACGACAAGATCCGCCCGCCGGTAGACCTGGCCCAGCCCGTGCCGGCTGCCGTCGGAGCGCGCAAGCACGTCGCTGACCGGCAACCGGCGAAAGATCGTGTTCCGCATGGGCGGAATGTCCGGAGAAGTTCCCACGGCGGCTGAAAGTACCGCCTACTCGACCGGGACGGAAGGCTCCTGGCTGGGGCTTCGCACCCGGACGACGATGCCGATGCCGACCAGGAGCATCAGGACCGCGGCGATGGCGGCCAGCGGCGGAGCCTGTCCCAGCCATACGGCCGCGATCACCGCCCCGACCGGTACCTCGAACAGCAGCACCATCGAGATCACGGTCGGGCTGGTGCTGCGCAGCAGGTGGTTGAACAGCGAGTGACCGAGCAGCTGCGGCCCGACAGTGAGCGCGAGCAGTTTGAGCCAGTCTGTGGTGGTATAGCCGGATAGTGGTTGGCGGCCGACCAGGCACGTCACCAGGAGCAGCGCGGCGCACATCGCGTAGCACAGCGACGTGTACGTGGCCGTGCTCGTCCCTCGTCGCACGGCCGCGCCGGCGGTGACGTACCCCGCCGCGAAGACGCCTCCGAGTAGCGCCAAAAAATCTCCGAAAAATGCCCGGCTCGAGATCGTGAAATCGATCCCGGTGAGCATCAGCACTCCGGCCAGCGCGACCGCCATGCCGACCCAGACCCGGGACGGCACCTGGTGGCCGGTCGCCCGGGCCAGCAGGGCGGCCCAGATCGGCTGGGTGGTGACCAGCGCGAGCGAGGAAGCCACCGAGGTGTAGCTGATGCTCGGCACCCAGGTGGCGAAATGCAGCGCGAGCAGCAGACCGGCCAGCAGCACGAACCCCCAACCGCGCCGGCCAAGCCGGGCCACCTCGGCGCGCCGTTGCGGAGCAAGCAGCACCAGCGGTGTAGTCACCGCGGCACCCAACGCATTACGCCAAAACGCAATCGCCAGCGCCGGCACGGTCATCGCAGCGATCAGCGGTCCCGAGGTGCCGACTGCGAGAATGCCGACCGCCATCAATGCCAGGTGCCGGGTCGGTGGCAACGCGGTCAGACCCGGGGCGATCGGCCGGTCGGTCATCGGCCCATGATGGCGGTCCGCCTCGCGGCGTGGCGTGAGAGGCTGCTCCCATGCAGAAGGCGATGCTCGACGCCTTGGTCGAAGAGGCGACCCGCAAGTCCGGCTTGATCTGGGTCGGCATCGCCGAGCAGCCACCCCGAGCGGTCTGGCACGTCTGGAACGACGGCGGCGCCTACGTCGTGGTCGGTGCCGGTGAGCAGGAGTTGCCCGGCATCGACGCGGTGCACACCGTCACGGTCACGGTTCGGAGCAAGGACAAGGGCGGCCGGCTGGTGACCTGGACGGCCAAGCCGCGCGCCGTGGTGCCGGACGGCCAGGAGTGGACGACCGTGGTAGCGCTGCTGCACGCCCAGCGGCTCAACCCGCCCGACGGTGAGGAGCAGCCAAAGCGCTGGCGGCAGCACAACGTGGTCTACCGGCTGGAGCCGACCGGACTGGTCACCGAGCGTCCAGGCAGCATGCCGGCCGGCAGCCAGGCGGCCGCACCGCTGGAGACCCCGGCCACCACCCGCGGCCGCCTGCCGTTCGTCATCGGCAAGGCGACCGGCCGGAAGCGGGCTCGCGAGCGCTCCGGCGGCTAGGTCGTGTCTGACAAGTCCTGGTGGATGCGGGCGGCGATCCAGGCGTCGTCCGGCAAGGCGGAGGAGGAGTCGATAGTGGAACTATCGGCGACGACGACAACGCGGCCGGTCGACGCCTGGGCGCCGAACCGCGCCGCCGAGGATTTGTCAGACACGACCTAGTC
>JAKEEW010000520.1 GCA_022616375.1 Sporichthyaceae bacterium | reverse complement strand
GCATCCCGCCAGCTGTGCGGCGGTCGTAGTACGCCCGTCCCGTGGTGGTCCGGTGGCGAAGCTGGACGATGGCCATGGTGTGCACGACCCGGTTGATCCGCCGGTTGCCGGCCCTGGACAGGCGGTGGCGTTGCTGGTCGCCGGAGGATGCGTCCAGGGGGGCGGTGCCGTTCCATGACGCGAACCTGTCGCGGTCGGCGAATCGGTGGGTGTCGCCGACGTCGGCCAGCAGCCGTGCCGCGCCGCTGGGGCCAATGCCGTTGAGGTCCATCAGCGTCGAGCCTCGCGCGATCACCAGTGCCTTGAGGTCCTTGTCCACGGTTTTGATCTTCCTGTCGATCGCCTCGAGTTCTCCGGTCAGCTCGGCCGCGATCCGCCGACGGGTCTTGCCGACCAAATCACGCGGGCGGACCCAGGCAAGCAGAGCGCGGGCCTGGTAGGACGACAGGTACTGCTTGGCACCACCGGCCACCAGGTCCAACAGGATTCGATGCAGCCGGTTGAGTACCTGCGTGCGGGCCCTGCCCAGCTCGTCGCGCCGGTCAGCCAGCACGCCCATGACTACCAGGTCGTCGTCGATTTGCACGCGCACCAGAGCTGGAGTGCGCAGCGCGACCATCGCCACCGAGTGCGCGTCCACCAGGTCGGTCTTGCGACCGTTGCCGGTGGCGAAGACCCGCACCTGCGCCGACAGCTTCGGTGGCACATCTACCACGGTCTGGTCGTCGTGGACGAGCCGGTGGGCGATGTGCTTGCCGATGCCGTTGCAGCCCTCGATCGCCCACACCCGATCCGGGAACCGCCGGCCGGCCGCGAGCAACTCGGCATACCCGGCCTTGTCGGTGCCGAACCTGCCCGTGGCCAGTAAACGGCCGCGATCGTCGACGACCTCGACCGTGGCCGAGCGCTTGTGCGGATCCAGCCCGATGATTACGCTCACCCTGTCCTCCTTGGCTTACGAAGCGATGTTGAGCAAGGAGGGCACTGCTACTTCGAGCGTGACAAACCCTTTCGAACCACTCCTCGCGCGGTGCCCGACGAGACCGCAGGCCATGAGAGAGCCACACCAACAACGCCGGTGGGCAGCCGCGATGTGAGAGCGCCTCGTCGGGCACCTGGATCGAGTCTGGCCGGACACCGATCCCGCAAGGAAGCCTAAGTAGCTGCGGTGAGCGCCGGCGGCGACTCACGGGCGGAAGCTTCGGCGGTAGGTCTCGGGTGGCACGCCGAGTTGTTGGCTGAAGTGGCGGCGCAGCGTCGTCGCGGTGCCCATGCCCGTCCGCGATGCGATCTGCTCGACGCTCAGGTCCGAGGTCTCCAGCAGTTCCTGTGCGCGCCGTACCCGCTGGGTCAGCAGCCAGCGCAGCGGGCTGGTCCCGGTTACCGCGTTGAAGTGCCGCGCGAGGTTGCGTGGGCTCATCGCGGCCTCGCGCGCGAGATCGCGCACCGTCAGCGGGTGCTCGAGGCGTTCCAGTGCCCATGACAGGAGGTCGGCGAGGACATGGTCCGGGCCGTGCGCGACCGCGGCGGGGATGAACTGGGCCTGGCCACCCGGGCGGTGCGGGGGGACCACAAGGCTGCGCGCCAGCGCGTTGGCCACCGCCGTTCCGTGGTCGGTCCGTACGAGATGCAGGCACAGGTCCAGGCCGGCGGCCTTGCCGGCTGAGGTCAGCACATCACCGTCGTCGATGTAGAGCACGTCGGCGTCGACGCGTACCGCGGGGTACCGGTTGTACAGCAGCGCAGCGTGCGCCCAATGCGTGGTCGCGGGCCGGCCGTCGAGCAGGCCGGCCTCGGCGAGCACGAACGCGCCCGTACACAGCGAGGCCACTCGGGCGCCAGCCCGATGGGCCGCGCGGACGGCGTCGACCAGCGCCAGCGGCGGCGGTTCGGCAACGTCGCGACAGGATGGGACGATCACCGTGTCAGCGTCGGCCAGCGCCACCAGGCCGTGTCGGATACCGGCCTTGAGCCAGCCGCCGACGTCCGCGCCGTCCTGGCCGCAGATGGTGAAGTCGTACCAGGGGTCGGCCAGCCCCCGGTCGACGCCGAAGACCTCGCACGCCGCCGCGAGTTCGAACAGCGGGGTACCGTCGGTGACGGCCAGAGCGACGGAGGACATGTCCGAAACTGTACGGGGTACGTCGTTGCGGACACTGGTCGTGCCGATCGCCCCGGCGAAAGCTGAGCACCATGAACGAGCGAGTCGCGGTCCTGGGCGCTGGGGGCCACACGGGCAGGTTCGTCGTCGCCGAGCTCCGGCGGCGGGGCATGACGCCGATCCCCTGCGGTCGCGCCACCGACCTGGACGTGGCGCTCCGCGGCGCCGACGCGGTGATCAACTGTGCCGGCCCGTTCGCGGCCACCGCCGCACCGACGATTGAGTCCGCGATCCGCGTCGGGATCCCCTACCTCGACGTCACCGCCGAACTCGAGGTCGTGACGGACACCTTCGCCGGCTGTGCCGAGGCCAGCATTCCCATCGTGCCGGCGGTGGCGTTCTACGGTGGTCTCGCAGACCTGCTCGCCACCGCGGCGATGGGCAACTGGCCGGCCGCTGATCATTTGACCATCGCGTACGCCCTCAGCAGTTGGCGCCCCACCCCCGGCACCCGGGCGACGGGTCGTGTCTCCGCGCAACGCCGCAACGGCCGGCGGATCGCCTACACCGGCCACCGACTGCAGTTCCGCGCGGGTGACGCGCCCCGCACCGAGTGGACCTTCCCGGCACCCATCGGCACCCGGCCGGTCGTCGGCGAGTTCACGATGGCCGACAGCGCCACCATCCCGACGCATCTGGACACGCCGGAGATCTCCACTTACATGTCGAGCAACGCCGTCGACGACCTGCACGCCCCTGACCCGTCGGGCCCGGTTGCGGTCGATGAGCGCGGCCGCTCGGCGCAGACATTCCTGGTCGAGGTCGTCGCACGGTCAGCTGGCGTGGAACGCCGCGCGGTGGCCAGCGGCCGCGACATCTATGCGGTCACAGCGCCCCTGGTCGTCGAGGCAGCCGTTCGGATACTGGCCGGCGCACGCGACACCACCGGCGTCGCCTCGGTCGGCGCGCGCTTCGACGCGAAGGACTTCCTGAACTCGCTCAGCCCGCAGCACCTGACCCTGGGGTGACGGACGGCCGGACCACGCCATGACGTCTGGTCAACCGCGATGAGTGTCGGCGCGCCGCCCGGTCTACCTGAGCAGGGTGTGGTTCGCAGGCGCGGTCCGGTGCCAACCCCCGATTCCGGCGCTCACGCCGTCGGCTGAGGCGGGGCAAAGGGGGCTCGAACCCCCGGGACGCCGGTCAGTCTTGTCCTTTTCCGGCGGGGCCGCCCGCGAGCGTGAGTCGGGGTGTCGCCGCCATGAGAGGGAACACCTGATGACCAGGCATAGATCATTCAAGCGGCTCGTTCGGGCGCGGATGAGCAAGACCGGGGAAGGCTACACGGCGGCGCGCGCGAACCTGCTGGCGGCGCAGGATTCCGGGCGAACCGGGCAAATGACCTGTACCGCTCCAATGTGTCGTGACCCGTCTGACCTGCGGTTCGCAAATCGTTACGCGGCCCGGTGGTATTCGTTGATCACGCCGTCGAGCACATTCCGGCGCTGTACCGGCGTGTCAAGCGGCACGACGGCGGGGTCGCCGTGGTCGGGTGGCCGCTGGTGCCGGGACTGGTGTGGGCGGTGCCCGTTGTAGTGCCCGGTGTAGGTCCGCAGCACCGCCCGCAGATGGGCT
>JAKEEW010000519.1 GCA_022616375.1 Sporichthyaceae bacterium | reverse complement strand
GGCACCGACAGCACCAGGTGGCCGCGCCCGACCCGGGCCAGCTCGCGGAGTCCCCGCAGCGGGTCGCTGAGGTGCTCGAGGACTTCGGCGGCGACGACGACGTCGAACTGCCCGTCCTGGAACGGCAGGTCGTGGGCATCGGCGTGCAGGAAGCGGGGACCGGGCCGCTGGCGCCACTCCGCCCGCAGGCCCGCGTCCGGCAGGTCAAGGGCGACCACGTCGCCGAAGCGCGCACCGAGCCGGTCGGCGATCACGCCCTCACCACAGCCGACCTCCAGCGCCCGCGGCGGCCCGCCGGCCGCGCCACCCCGATCGGCGGCGATCCGACCGAGGACGCCGTCGAGGTTGGCGACCCAACGCTCGGTGAGCCAGCGGATCGCGGGGTTGCGCGCGGTGTACTTCGGCGTGTGGTTGCCGATGACGATGCCCTCGGTCTCCGGCCGCGGTTGGGGCCGCGGCGCTGGCTGGGACACGGCGGAGGCCTCCTCGTGCTCGGGTTGGGGTGTCATTCGCTGGCTGTCCGCCGCACGACCAGGTCGGCGAGCAGGGCGATGGCCATGATGTTGAACGCCGCGATGCCCACCAGCACCGTCGAGCCGGCGACGTGGAGCCGGTGGACCACCAGGTCGATGGCGAGCTTGACGGCGGTGGCGGCCAGCAGGGTCAGCCCGATCGGCATCAGCACCCGCAGCGGGTTGAAGTACATCACCATCCGCAGCACCTGCAGGATGTAGTTGTAGGCGTCGGTGAGCGGGTGGAACTTCGAGCGGCCGGCGCGCTTGAAGTACTCGATCGGCACGTACTTGATCGGGTGGCCGTTGGCCAGGAACGCCAGCGTGATCGTGGTCACGCAGGAGAACCCGGGCGGCAGCAGGCGCAGGTAGGGCTTGGCGACCTGGCGCTTGAAGGCCCGCAGGCCGGAGTTGAGGTCGGGGATGGAGGTGTCGGTCAGCCAGGAGGCGAGGCGCCGGATCGCCCACTTGGCCGGGACGCGCAGCAGCTTGTAGGTGCCCGCCTCGCTGCGGCGCGCGCCGACCACCTGGTCGTAGGTGTCGTCGAGCTGGCGCACCAGCTCCGGGATCAGCTCGTTGGGGTAGGTCATGTCGGCGTCGGTCCACACCACCACCTGACCGCGGGCGTGCTGGGTGCCGATCCGCCTGGCGGTGCCGGAGCCCTGGTTGCGCGGCAGCAGGATCGTGCGGATCCCGGGGATGGTCGCCAGGACGTCGCGGGTGCCGTCGGTGGAGCCGTCGTCGACGACCAGCAGCTCGTAGGTCATGCCCGCCGCGTCCAGCGCGGCGCCGATGCGCTTGACCTCGAGCTCCACGTGCTCGCGCTCGTTGTAGCAGGGCAGGACCACGGTGACCTCAGGGTCGGCGACGGAGACGTCGTTGCTGCGGGTGTC
>JAKEEW010000075.1 GCA_022616375.1 Sporichthyaceae bacterium | reverse complement strand
CGTTGGCGGGCTGGGTTCGCCGGCGCACGACGGCGCAGGCGTTGGCGGTGCGGGCGCGCATCGTGTTGGCCTGTGCCGCTGGTGGGTCGAACAGCGCGGTCGCAGCCGAGTTGGGGGTGTCGCGGACGACGGTGGCGACGTGGCGGTCGCGGTTCTTGCGCGATGGCCCGGACGGGCTGCTGGACGAGCCTCGGCCGGGTCGTCCGCGCACGATCACCGATGCGCAGGTGGAGGCGGTGGTGGTGGCCACGCTGGAGGTATCCCCGGCCGATGCCACACACTGGTCGACCCGGTCGATGGCCGCGCGCAGCGGGCTGAGCCAGACCGCGGTGTCGCGGATCTGGCGGGCGTTCGGGCTCAAGCCGCACCGGATCGACACGTTCAAGCTCAGCAAGGACCCGTTATTTGTGGACAAGGTCCGCGATGTGGTCGGCCTCTACCTCGACCCACCTGAACATGCGCTGGTGCTGTGCGTGGACGAGAAGAGCCAGATCCAGGCCCTGGACCGGTCCGCTCCGGTGCTGCCGATGCTGCCCGGGGTGCCGGCCCGGCAGAGCTTCGGTTATGTTCGGCACGGCACCACGAGCCTGTTCGCCGCGCTGGAACTGGCCACCGGCACGGTGATCAGCTCCTTGAAGCGCCGCCACCGCCACCAGGAGTTCCTAGCGTTCCTGCGCACCATCGACCGGCGGGTGCCGGCAGGGCTGGGCGTGCACCTGATCCTCGATAACTACGCCACCCACAAGACCCCGGCCGTTCAACGCTGGCTAATCGCACATCCCCGCTTCCACCTGCACTTCACCCCAACCGGCGCCAGCTGGCTCAACCTCGTCGAACGATTCTTCGCCGAAATCACCATCAAGCTGCTGCGCCGAGGCGTGCACCGCTCCGTGACCACACTCGAAGCCGACATCCGCGCCTGGATCGAGCAATGGAACGCCAACCCGCGCCCCTACGTGTGGACCCGAACCGCCGACGAGATCCTCGAATCCCTCGCCACCTACTGCCAGCGAATTATTGACTCACGACACTAGCTG
>JAKEEW010000518.1 GCA_022616375.1 Sporichthyaceae bacterium | reverse complement strand
GTATCGCCGGTCGCGACCGCCTTGCGCACCACGTCGGGCGTGTGCACGGCCAGCACCGCTTGAGCCAGCCTCGGCCCGACCCCGCTCGCGGTCTGGAGCAGCTCAAACAGCGACCGGGCATCGTCATCGGCGAACCCGTAGAGGGTCAGCGAGTCTTCCCGTACCACGAGGCTCGTGCTCAGCCGGGCGTCTTCGCCGACCCGAAGGCTTGCCAGCATCGATGGTGTGCACGACACACTCAGCCCCACGCCGCCGACCTCGACCACCACCGTGTCCGTCGAGACCGCAGCCACCCTGCCCCGCACGCTAGCGATCATTGTGCTCCTCCTGCTGCCGCCACCCGGGCCGCTGCGATCCTTGCTTGGGCGATCTTTGCCTGGGCTCCGCCGCGCCACACGTGGCAGATCGCGAGCGCCAGCGCATCCGCCGCGTCGGCCGGGCGTGGCCTGGTCGGCAGCTTCAGCAGGCGGGTCACCATCGCCGTGACCTGGGCCTTGTCCGCCTGGCCCGAGCCGGTCACCGCCGCCTTGACCTCGCTGGGCGTATAGGTCTGGACCGGGAGACCGGCCCGCGCGGCGACGAGCACGGCGACCGCCCCCGCCTGAGCCGTGCCCATCACGGTGCGCACATTGTGCTGACTGAAGACCCGCTCCACCGCCACGGCATCCGGCCGATACGCGGCGACCAGCTTGGTCAGGCACGTGTCGAGGGTCAGCAGGCGGCTGGCGAGATCGGCCTGCGCGTCGGTGACCACCACCTCGAAGGCCACCAACCGACAGGTTCGGCCCGGCTCGCCCTCCACGACACCGACCCCGCAGCGGGTCAGCCCTGGGTCCACCCCCAGCACGCGCACTGCCCACCTCCCCTGCTGCCTCTCATGCGCCGGTTCGTCCATGATGTGCCAGTTATCGCGAACAGACGTTCGACACGTTACCGGAAACCTAGGCCCCGAACGCGGCGACACGCCGACACGCCGACCACGCAGCCTTTTCGTAATCGGCCCACCCCTTCCCGTCGATCATGACACTGAGCTGATGGGTCAGCTCGCACGCTCGCTTACGCAGGTCATGATCGACGCCGTTTGATGTCCCTCAGCTCATGATCGCGCTGTGGGGCACCGGGAGACTGGCCGCCCGCTCGGGGCGCTAACCTGCCCGGTATGCCGATCATCGAGGCGGCGGCCTGGTTTACCCGGCCCGACGCG
>JAKEEW010000517.1 GCA_022616375.1 Sporichthyaceae bacterium | reverse complement strand
GACGATCGGGACTAGGACGATCGGTGGTCGCGTGCCCGGAGTGTGGCCGTCCGGTTCGCCGGCGGCCCGGTTCGGGCCGGCAGCGCGTCTACTGCGACCCCGCGTGCCGGATGGCGGCCTGGCGGGCCAGGCACGGCCGGGTAGCTCGACGTCGAGACACCGGCGTGTCGGTGTGCCCGTCCCCGTTCCGGTCGGCCGCTGCGGTGATGGCCGCGGCCCGGCTGGTGGACCAGATCCGCCGGCTCGCCGCCGGCGGGCAGTTGCGGGGAACCGCGGTCGTCGAGCAGCTTCGCGAGCTCGTCGAGGACCTCGACCCGTGAGCGTTACGACTGAACCATAACGAAAGTTGATCTTCGCGCCCTGGGCTTCCTACCCTGGGGTTTGACCCGGGTGGCCGGCAAGCGTCTCCGGGGTTCCAGATGACCGCTTTCCCCCCCGGGAGGTCACCCGTGTCTGTGTCCGGTCGTCCCAGGATCGCGATCCCGCCGCGGGCCAGCGCGAGCACCCCGCGCACCCCGGACGAGCTGTCCGACTACCTGGCCGACGCGCGCAACAGCAAGCGGCTGGCCGACCCGGCCGCGTTGGCCGAGTTCGTCCAGGCGTACGCGAAGGCGGCCAACGCCGCCGACCCCGGCATCGAGAAGCAGGTGTCCGAGCAGGTCCAGGCCGAGCTCGCGAGCTTCCTACGCGACAACGGCGCCCCCGCCGGGGTCCGGCGGCCCAACGTCGACCCGAACCCGAAGCGGCCGGCCGGGCGCGCTGGCACCCTGTACAACCGCCGCGCGATCGGCGCGCGGGCGGACAAGCTGTTCGAGACCTCCGGCGACTACTTCCACGGCATCTGGCACAACAACAAGACACCGGACGGCGACAAGCTCGCCGCGCTGCACAACATGGGATCCATCGTGCCCTCCGACGGCGGGTTCTTGGTTCCGGAGCGACTGCGCTCGGAGCTGCTGGCCGTGTCGCTGGAAACCTCGATCGTGCGTCCGCGGGCGTTCGTGATCCCGATGGACTCCCAGCGGGTGCCCGTCCCGGCGGTCGATGACGCCAGCCACACGGGCTCGGTGCTCGGCGGCGTGGTCGGCTACTGGACCGAAGAGGGCGCGCTCCTGACCAAGAGCGACCCGAAGTTCGGCCGGGTCGTCCTGGACGCCAAGAAGCTGGACATCTACACCGAGGTTCCCAACGAGCTGGTTCAGGATGCGGGCTCGACGCTGAGCGGGTTCCTGGACCAGGTGCTGCCGCTGGCGATCAGCTTCTTCGAGGACGATGCGTTCATGACCGGCTCCGGCGCCGGCGAGCCGCTGGGGTTCCTCAACGGCGGCGCGGCGCTGTCGGTGGCCAAGGAGACCGGCCAAGTCGCCGCGACGATCGTGTGGGAGAACATCATCAAGATGTTCTCCCGGATGCTGCCGGGCTCGCTCAACCGCGCCGTGTGGATCGCCTCCATCGACACCTTCCCCGAGCTCGCGACCATGGGCCTGTCGGTGGGCACCGGCGGCGGCCCGGTGTGGATCGGCTGGACCGCCGGCAACTCCGCCGCCGACGCCCCGCCGATGACCATCCTCGGCCGGCCGGTGTTCTTCACCGAGAAGACCCCGGTGGTCGGCACCGTCGGGGACATCAGCTTTGTCGACCTCGGCTACTACTTGATCGGCGACCGGCAGGCCATGACCGCCACCAGCTCGGAGCACT
>JAKEEW010000516.1 GCA_022616375.1 Sporichthyaceae bacterium | reverse complement strand
TGCGAGGCGCTCGGCCTGCTGAAGATGGACTTCCTCGGGCTGCGCAACCTCACCGTGCTCGACGACTGCCTGGAGAACATCGAGCGCAACTACGGCGACCGGTTGGTGCTCGAGCCGCTCGGCTTGGACGACAAGAAGGCCTACGAGCTGCTCGCGCGCGGCGACACGCTCGGGGTGTTCCAGCTCGACGGTGGGCCGATGCGCGCGCTGCTTCGGTCGATGCAGCCGGACAGCTTCGAGGACATCTCCGCGGTCCTCGCGCTCTACCGGCCCGGCCCGATGGGCGCCAACGCGCACAACGACTACGCCGACCGCAAGAACGGCCGCAAGCCGGTCGAGCCGATCCACCCGGAGCTGGCCGAGCCGCTCGACGAGATCCTGCGCGACACCTACGGCCTGATCGTCTACCAGGAACAGGTCATGGCGATCGCGCAGAAGCTGGCCGGCTACTCGTTGGGCAACGCCGACCTGCTGCGCCGGGCGATGGGCAAGAAGAAGAAGGAGATCCTGGACAAGGAGTATGTGCCGTTCGCCGACGGAATGCGGGCCAACGGCTTCTCCGAGGGCGCGATCAAGACCCTCTGGGACATCCTGGTCCCGTTCTCCGACTACGCGTTCAACAAGGCGCACACCGCCGGCTACGGGTTGGTCTCGTACTGGACCGCGTTCCTGAAGGCGAACTACCCGGCCGAATACATGGCCGCGCTGCTGACCAGCGTGCGCGACGACAAGGACAAGTCCGCGCTCTACCTCAACGAGTGCCGCCGGATGGGCATCCAGGTGCTCGCCCCCGACGTCAACGAGTCCGAGGCAAACTTCTTCTCCCGTGGCAGCGACATCAGGTTCGGCCTAGCCGCGATTCGCAACGTCGGCGCCGGCGTGGTGGACTCGATCGTGGCCGCGCGCCGGTCGGCCGGGCGCTTCACCAGCTTCCATGACTTCCTCGACAAGGTGCCGGCCAACGTCTGCAACAAGAAGACCATCGAGTCGCTGATCAAGGCGGGCGCGTTCGACTCGCTCGGCCATCCCAGGCGCGGCCTGCTGGCAATCCACGAGCGTGCGGTGGACGCGGTGATCGACATCAAGCGCAACGAGGCGATCGGGCAAGACTCGCTGTTCGGCGGTTTCGACGAGGGCGACGGTGCCGGGCCGGGAGCGGCCGGGATCAGTCTCGAGCTGCCGATCCCGCCGGGGGAGTGGGACAAGGCGACGCTGCTCGCGTTCGAGCGAGCGATGCTCGGGCTCTACGTGTCCGACCACCCGCTGCTCGGCGTCGAGCACATCCTGACCCAGACCGCGGACTGCCCGATCGCCGCGCTCACCGACGGCGAGGAACGGCCGGACGGGGCGGTCGTCACCGTGGCCGGCCTGATCACCGGGCTGTCCCGGCGGGTCACCAAGCAGGGCAGCCCGTGGGCGATGGCCACCGTCGAGGACCTGGCCGGGGCGATCGACTGCATGTTCTTCCCTTCCACCTACCAGCTCTACGGCACGGTCCTGGCCGAGGACGCGATCGTCGTGGTCAAGGGCCGGCTGGACCGGCGCGAGGACGTGCCGAAGCTGATCGCCATGGAGGTCTCGCTGCCCGACCTCACGGTCGGACCACGCGGGCCGGTGGTGGTGTCGATGCCGGAGAACCGCTGCACCCCACCGGTGGTGGAGCGGCTGCGCGAGGTGCTGCGCACCCACCCGGGCCGCACCGAGGTCCACCTGCATCTGCGGACCTCGACCAAGACCCTGGTCATGAAGCTGAACCAGCAGGTCAACCCGTCCACCGCGCTGATGGGCGACCTCAAGGCGCTGCTCGGTCCGGCCTGCCTGGGCTGAGCCGGGCGGCACCGATCCGAGCCGGCGGGGCGACCGGCTCTGAGCTGCGGCGTAATGGTGATCGGTGAAGTGCCGATTTGTCACCGAATTCTGGTTGACTACCGGTAACGGGGACTTCGGTATGTCACGAGGAGTCGACATGACGACGGGGGACGATCACCCAACCAGCGCCGACGACCAGACCCCACTCGGCGAGTCTGGGTTAGGCCACGCTCACGAATCCACGCCGCCGCCAGCGAGCCAGCCAGCCACGCCGCCGGCCGAACCGCCGGCTGGCCCGACGTCCAGCCCGCCGGCCGAACCGCCGGCTGGCCCGACGTCCAGCCCGCCGGCCGAACCGCCGACCAGCCTGCCGTACGGGTTCGCGCCGCCGGCCGACTGGGCCGGGCCGCGATCGGAGGCCGAGCCGCCCGCCTGGGCGATGCCGCAGGCCGGCGCGGGGCAGTCCGAGGCGACCCAGCGGCTCGACGCGACCCAACCGGTCGAGGTGCTGGCCGGGCCGGAGCCGAAGCCACGCTCGTGGGCGATGATGGGCACCGCGGCCGGGGTCGCGCTGGCGGTGTTGGTCGGCGGAGTGGTGTACGCGGTCGGCCAGCTGTCCGGCGGCGGCACCCAGCCCGAAGAGCTGGTCCCGTCCAGCGCATTCGCGTTCGCCAAGCTCGACCTCGACCCGGCCGCCGGCCAGAAGCTCGCGTTCCGCAGCTTCGCCCAGCACTTCCCGGACGCCGCCGAGGCGCTCGGCGGCAACGCGGATCTGCGTGAGCTGATCTTCTCCTCGATTGCCGAGGACGCCGGGCTGGACTACGAAGCCGACGTGGAGCCGTGGCTCGGCGACCGGTTCGCGGTGGCCGCCATGCCGGGCACCATCGGCAACGAGCCGGATGTCGCGGTCTACATCCAGGTGACGGACCAGGACCGGGCCGAGACCGTGCTCCCCGAAATGATCGGCGGCGAGGAGTCTCCGGCGGCGCTGGCATTCCGGCGGGGCTACGCGATCGTGAGCCCCGACCAGGACACCCTGGACCGGGTGCAGGCCCTCGCCGCCGAAGGCACGCTGGGCTCGGAGGATACCTTCCAGGCCGACATGGCCGACCTGGGTGAGGACGAGGTCGCGGCTGCCTGGCTCGATCTGGAGGGCCTGCTCGCCGCGGCCATGACCGCGGGCGAGGGCGGGCTGCTCGGACTGCCGGCCGACCAGCAGGAGGCGCTTGACGCGTTCCAAGGCCGGATCGCGATCACCGCGAGGTTCTCCGACGACTACGCGGAGATCTTCGGCCGGACCGTGGGATTCGACGCGACCCAGGGGCTGGACTCGGCGGCCAAGCCGGTCGGCCCGCTCATGCGCGACCTTCCGCCGGACACCGGTGCGGCACTGGCGGTCTCCGGCCTGGGCACAAACGTCGAGTCCGGCTGGTCGGACATGTCCGACGCGCTCGGCACCGCCGCCGGCGAAGCGGGCGAGGTCGAGGCGATGCTCGCCGACCTGGAGGCCCGCTACGACCTGACCCTGCCGGACGACCTGGTGACCCTGCTCGGCGAGCAGACCCTGCTGGCGATGGATCTGCGGGCGCTGGAGTCCGGGCTGCCGCTGTTCGGGGCGCGGTCGGTGACCGATGCCGCCGCGGCCGAGGACGTCGTGGGGAAGGTCCTCAGCATGCTGGAGTTCGACTTTGGCGTGGACGTCTCGGCGTTGCCGATCCACTGGACCGCGGCCGGGGACAGCCTGTACGTCACCGGCGACCCGTCCTACACCGATGCACTGCAGCGCGGCGGCGGGGTCACCGACCCCGCGTTCGAGACCGCGCTGCCCGACCTGGACTCGGCACAGCTCGCGTTGTGGGTGGACGTCGACGGTCTGACCGCCGCCGACCCGGCGAGCTCGCCAGGCGATTCGGCCGCCGAGGTGATGAACCACATCGCCGGCGTCGGTATCACCGCCGGATACGAGGACTCGGGGAACGCGACGTTCCGGCTCCGGGTCGTCGCCGACTAGGCGTTGCCCGGCCGGTCCGGGCGGGTTGCGCTGCCCGGACCGGGCTAGGCTGCCTGCGATGACCGCTCGCTTCCCCGACCAGGATCCGTCCGACCCCTGGTCCCAGCCGTCCTACCAGCAACCCTGGCCGGCCCGGCCGGAAGCTGACGCGGGCCGGGCCGGTGGTCAGCCCGGCGGCTACGGCTGGCCCGACCAGTCGGCGTACTGGGCCAGGCCGCCGCTGCTCACCAGGGCCGACCTGAGCGCTGCCCTGATCGTCACAGCAATGTCGCTGGTCAGTGGCGTCGCGGCCGGGTTCGCTTGGCACGCGTTCGCGCCCAAGATCGAGATGGTGGTACGGGGGGACTCGGCGATTCCGGCGCAGCCCGAGGGGGAGGCGCTGATCGGCGTGGACGGACGCTTCGGCCTGATCGCGGCGGGCGCGGGCGTGCTCGGTGCGATCGTCGCGTTCCTCTGGTTCCGCCGGCGCAGCATCGGGGTGGTGTGCGCACTCCTGGCCGCCGGCTACCTCGCCGCGCGGCTGGCCGCGTACGTCGGCGGCTGGCTGGGCCCGGACGCGCTGTCCACCCACCTGGGCGAGCCGGACGGCACCAGGTTCCTGCTGCCGCTACAGCTGCGCGCGACCGGGGTGATGCTGCTCTGGCCGATCGCTGCGTTGCTGGTCTACCTGGCCCTGACCTTGCTGTTCGACCGGGACGACCGACCGCCGGAGGACGGCTGGAACCAGCGCTGGTAGCGCGGGCCGCCGGGGGTGGCGGCTCGCCGCGGCCGGCCGCTGTCGGTCGCGGGTCGCGCCCCCGGACTAGCCGTCGCGGCGTCCGATCCGGGCCACCGTGGCCCGGGTCAACCGGACCAGGTCGGCGGTGGCCAGCTCCAGGTCGAGACCGCGACGGCCGGCGGAAACCAGCACGGTCGGGAACCCGAGCGCGGTCTCGTCGAGCACGGTCGGCAGCTGCTTGCGCTGGCCGAGCGGGCTGATCCCGCCAAGCACGTAGCCGGTGGTCCGCTCCGCGGCGACCGGATCGGCCATGCCGGCGCGCTTGCCGCCGACCTCGGTGGCCAGCGCCTTCAGGTCGAGCTGGCCGGCCACCGGCACGATCCCCACTACCAGCGCACCGTCGACCTCGGCGACCAGTGTCTTGAACACCCGTTCGGGTGCCACGCCCAGCGCCACCGCGGCCTCCATGCCATAGGAGGCGGTGGCCGAATCGTGTTCGTAGGCGTGCACGGTGAACTCCACCCCGGCCCTGGTCAACGCGGCCGTCGCCGGGGTCGCCGGGGCCTGCTTCCGCTTGCTCAGCGTGCTCTCCCTACCGGCGGTCCCGATTCGGCCTCAAGCCTAGGGTGTGACCCATGGTGCGTCCTGCAAGCTGTCTCAGGCCAGCAGGTGTGAGTCCTGTCCGGGTAGGCACCGGGGCGCCCGGTAGCAGGCCCCGGTTCGTCATGGAGACGT
>JAKEEW010000515.1 GCA_022616375.1 Sporichthyaceae bacterium | reverse complement strand
GTGGCCGCCGCCCAGAGCCGCGATGTCGAGGTGGTCGCCACCGTGCTGCGTACCCAGCGGGTTTTTCTCCTGCGTGAGTTGCACAACCTGGAAAGCCTGCGGTCTGCGCACTCCGCCGACCCGGTGGTCTCGCTGCTGCTCGCCGCCGCCGTCCGGCACATCAGTGCCGATGTTGCTTTGATCGATGACGCCGAGGAGCGCCTGCTCGCCGACGGCGGTGCCGCGCTGGCCGCGGTCGCCCGCGCCGCGTCGGCCGAGCCGCCCGCGCAACCGGCCGGGTCACCCGCGCCGCGGCGGCGAACGGCCTGATTCGCCAACCCAGCCTTAGCTCTGGTGGGTCGCGTCGGCGAGTACGGGCTGATCGTGGTCCACTACCTCGACGTCCGTGGTGCCAGCCGGCAGGATGGCGGCGAGCTGCTCGGCGTTGGATAGGATGGCATCGGTCAGTTGGTCCGTCACATAGGCGTCGCACACCTGCCGGATCCGGCGGGCGTCCGGGCCTGCCATGAGCAGCTCGCACAGGTGGCATGCGGACAGCGCCTCCTGCGGGTCGGGTAGCCGGGCGGCCAGGTCAGGCGCGCGGTCGGCCAGCACCTAGTACAGGAATGCGAAACCACCGTCGGCCACAACTGCGAAGTAGCCGTCGCTTTGCTGCGCGTCGAGAAGCTCAGCAACCGACTGCCGCCGCCCGTCGCCGATGCGCAGCTCTGGCATGTCATATCCGGCGTAGATACTGCAGCAGGGTTGGGCCAGACCATCCCGGGCATAGACCACCAGCTCCCGGTCGAAGCGACCATTCCCCGTCACAGAAGCGTGCTCTCACTGGGCACGGTAGCAATCGCCGGCCGCATCGGCGGCCAGATCCGCTATTTCGGATGCCGGCGCTGGGACGGCCGGTCGACCTCCCCAACCTGGACGCGAGGCCGGTCGGGTACGGGCCAGCCAGAGCCTTCTCTCCCACCGGGGTCAGAACGGGCAGTCTTCGTCGGAGGAAGTGTCCTGGCCGCTGGCCAGTCTCATCAGGCTGAGGATGGTCGGTGATGGGTT
>JAKEEW010000514.1 GCA_022616375.1 Sporichthyaceae bacterium | reverse complement strand
TCCTTGAGTGGGGTGAGCGCGAAGTAGACCACGAACAGGACCGCGATCAGCCAGAGCAGCGGATGCACCTCGCGGGCCTTGCCCCGAGCGGTCTTGATGGCCACGTAGGACACGAAGCCGGCACCTATGCCGTTAGTGATTGAGAACGTGAAAGGCATCAGCACCATCGTGAGGAACGCCGGGACGGCGACCTCCCAGTCGTCGAAGTCGATGTTCTTGATCTGCGTCATCAGCAGGAACCCGACTACGACCAATGCCGGAGTTGCTGCCTCGAACGGCACGCTCTGCACCAGCGGGGTGAAGAACATCGCGACGAGGAACAGCACACCGGTCACCACGCTGGCGAAGCCGGTGCGGGCGCCCTCGGCGACCCCGGCCGACGACTCGATGTAGGTGGTGTTGGACGAGACCGACGCCGCGCCACCGGCGGCCGCGCCGATCGAGTCGACCAGCAGCACCCGGTCGGCGCCGGGCAGGTCGCCGCGCTCGTCGGTCAGGCCGGCCTGCTGGCCCACCGCGGTGACCGTGCCCATGGTGTCGAAGAAGTCGGCCAGCAGCAGCGTGAACACGATGAGCAGCGCGGTCACGATGCCGGCCCGCTCGAACCCGCCGAACAGCGAGACGTCACCAAGCAGGCTCAGGTCCGGGGCTTCGGTCAGCTTGTCCGGGGCCTCCGGGACGCCAAGCCGCCAGCCGTCCGGGTTGGGTGAGCCGTCGGCGTTGAGCGCGCCGCCGACATCCGCGATGGCCTCCACGATCAGGGCCAGGACGGTGGTGGCGATGATGCCGATCAGGATGGCGCCCTTGGTCTTGCGGATCACCAAGATCGCGGTCAGCAGCACGCCGACCACGAACACCAGGGTCGGCCAGCCAGTGAGCGACCCGGTTCCGGTGCTCAGCTGTACCGGCACCGAGATCGGCGCCTCGACCCGGCGAACGAAGCCGGCGTCGACGAAGCCGATGAACGCGATGAACAGCCCGATACCGACCGCGATCGCGGTCTTCAGCGCGGCCGGGATGGCCCGGAAGATCGTGATCCGGAACCCGGTCAGCACCAGGATGGTGATGACCAGGCCCTCGAGAACGACCAGGCCCATCGCGTCCTGCCAGCTCATCTGCGACGCGATCCCGACCGCGACGAACGCGTTCAGGCCGAGCCCGGTGGCCATCGCCAGCGGGTAGCGACCGATCACGCCCATCAGGATGGTCAGCACTCCGGCGATCAGGGCGGTCGCCGCGGCCACCAGGGCGATCGAGCCACTCGGGTCGGCCGCGCCGCCGAGCAGCTTGCCGTCGGCGTCGAGCACGGTGCCGATGATGAGCGGGTTGAGCACCACGATGTAGGCCATCGTGAAGAACGTCGCGAGTCCACCGCGGATCTCTTGGCCGACGGTGGAACCGCGCTCGGTGATCTGGAAGTACCGGTCGATGCCGCTGCGGGACGGTGGCGCAGCCTCGGGCTCGGTAACGGGTGGCGCTTCGGTTCCGGACATGTCGCTCCTTTGTAAGGAACTGTGAGAAAAGGGCCGAGCGGCGCACACAATGCCAGATCAATGCTCCGCTGTCAGCGACCGGCGGCTACCGATTTTTCGCTGGTCAGCGGCCTACAGCGGACAATCCACGGCCGAGCGGCCAGCGCTCGACCGTCTGGTACCTCGGCGGGCCCTGGCCGAGCTGACTCTGGATGAGCGCAACCTCCACCGCAGTCCACGCGGATCCGCTGAACCCGCCGAGCTCGGCGACCAGCCCGGTCAGGCTGACCGGGGTCGAGCTGCGCGCCAGCGTGAGATGCGGGCGGTACCGCCGGTCTTCGATCGGGATTCCGCTGCGCCGCGCGGCTGCCGCCGCCGAGCCGGCCAGGGCGGCGAGCGCGGGCCGGTCGCCCTGCACTGACAGCCATAGCACCCGGCCGTCGAACTTGCCGGCGGCTCCGAACGCCAGCCGGATGGGCTGGTGCCGGCTCGCGGCCCGCTGCAATCGGGTGCTCAGCTCAGGCAGCCGGTCCGCGTTCACGTCACCGAGAAAGGCCAGCGTGAGATGCCACTGCGCGGCCGAGGTCCAGCGCAGGTCGGGGGCGAGCGACCGCACCCGGTCGATCGCGGTGGCGATCTCGTCGAGCGCGGCGGCCGATGGCGTCACCGCGACGAACAGTCTCATCGACGCGACCCTACGACGGATCAAGTGCCTCGCCGCGTAGGGATCCCAGCGCCAGCCGCCGGCGAAACACCGCGTTCGCTTCGGCCCGGACGTCGACGCCGGTCCGGCGGGCGATCCACAGCGTGGCCACCGCAGTCGACACCACCGTGATCAGGCCGCCACCGATCAGACTCCAGCGCGGTCCGAAGTGCTCGGCCATCCAGCCGACCAGCGGCGAGCCCAGCGGGGTGCCACCCATGAACACCGTCATGTACAGTGCCGCGACCCGGCCGCGCAGCTCCGGCGTGGCACCCATCTGCATGGTCGAGTTCATCGCGGTGAGCAGGGTGAGCGAGGCGACCCCGGTCGGGATCAGCATCAGCAGAAATGTCCAGTAGGTCGGCATCAGCGCCGTGGTCATCGTCAGCGCACCGAATGTGACCGCCGCGCCGACCACGAGCTGCGAGCTCGCCGTGCCGCGGCGGGCCGCGAGCAGCGCCCCGGCCAGGGTGCCGACGGCAAGGGCGCTGGACAGCAGCCCGAACGCTTCCGGTCCGCGAGCGAACTCGTCCTTGGCGAAGATGGCCAGCAGCAGCGAGAAGTTGAACCCGAACGTGCCGGCGAAGAACGCGATCACCAGGGTCAGCAGCAGCGCCGGCTTGCTCCGGATGTAGGCCAGCGCGGATCGCAGTTGGCCACGCTCGCGTGGGGTGCGCGGCGCCGGAGTGAGCTCGCCGCCACGCATGGCGGCCAGCACCCCGATGACCGCGACGTAGGACAAAGCGTTGATCAGGAAGACCGGCCCGGTCCCGACCGCCGCGATCAGCACGCCGGCTACCGCCGGGCCGACCAACCGGGCCAGGTTGAACGACGAGCTGTTGAGTCCGACCGCGTTCGGCAACGCGTCCCGGCCGACCATCTCTGCGGTAAATGCGTGTCGCGCCGGGTTGTCGAACGCAGCGACGCTGCCCAGCGCGAACGCGAGCAGGTAGACGTGCCAGGCGGCGACCGATCCGGTGAGCACGAGCACGCCGAGAATCAGTGCCAGGGTGCCCATCAGGGCCTGGGTGGTGACCATCACCCGACGCTTGGAGTATCGGTCGGCCACGATCCCGCCCCACATCGAGAACAGCAGGAATGGCAGGAACTGCAGGCCGGTGGTGATGCCGAGCGCGGCCGCACTGCCGGTCAGCTGCAGGATCAGCCAGTCCTGGGCCACCCGCTGCATCCAGGTGCCAGTGTTCGAAACGACACCACCGGCGAAGTAGAGCCGGTAGTTGCGGATCGCGAGCGAGTGAAAGGTCGGACTCATGAGGTAGCGAGGCGCTCCAAGATCGTTGCGGCTTGTCGGAGGGTGGCGCGTTCGGCCGGGCTCAGCTCGGCCAGCCGTTGGGCAAGCCAGGCGTCGTGGCGGCGGCGATCCTCACGGATCATCTCCACCGCCTCGTCGGTCAGCGCGACCAAGTGCTGGCGACCGTCGCTGGGATGCGCGGTGCGCAGGATGAACCCGCGCTCGGCCAAGGCGGCGAGCAGCTTGGTCATCGACGGCGGGCTGACCTTCTCATGGTCGGCCAGCTCGCGCGGGGTCTGCGGACCGTGTCGCTCGAGCATGCCGAGCACGCCAAGCTGGGACAGCGACAGCGACTGATCCAGCCGCTGACTGCGCAGCCGGCGGGCCAACCGCATGATCGCCAATCTGAGCGCGCTGGTGGAGGCCAGATCGGTGCGACTGAGCGAAGCTCGGGTCGGGGTAGGCATG
>JAKEEW010000513.1 GCA_022616375.1 Sporichthyaceae bacterium | reverse complement strand
GCGGTCGTGGCCGAGTTCCGCGGTCGCAGCCGTACCGTGGCCGGGTCGCTGCTCGACGCGCCGGCCGACCTGGCCCGCCCTACCCACGACGGAGCGCACCCGTGAGCGTCGCCTACCTGGTTGCCGGAGTTCGCACCCCGATCGGTCGCTACGGCGGCGCGCTAGCCCCGGTCCGGCCCGACGACCTGGCCGCGCACGTGATCAGCGCGCTGCGGGACCGGCTGCCGCGGGTCGACTGGGCCGAGGTGGACGACGTGGTGTTCGGCTGCGCGAACCAGGCCGGCGAGGACAACCGCAACGTGGCTCGGATGGCGCTGCTGCTGGCCGACCTCCCGGAGACGGTGTCCGGTAGCACGGTCAACCGGCTATGCGGCTCCGGGCTGGATGCGGTGGCGATCGCGGCCCGGCAGGTCCGCACCGGCGAGGCCGACCTAGTGATCGCCGGTGGGGTCGAGTCGATGTCGCGGGCTCCGTTCGTGCTCGGCAAGGCCGACCGGCCGTTCGCACGCACTGCCGAGATGTTCGACACCACGATCGGCTGGCGGTTCGTCAACCCGGCGATCCGGGCGCGCTACGGCACCGACTCGATGCCGGAGACCGCGGAGAACGTGGCCGAGGACTTCGACGTGTCCCGAGCCGACCAGGACGCGTTCGCGCTGCGCTCGCAGCAGCGGGCCGGCAAGGCGATCGCGAACGGCCGGCTGGCGAAAGAGATCGTGCCGGTCCTGGTGCCGGGACCCAAGCGAACGACGACGATCGTCGAGCGAGACGAGCATCCACGGGAGACCTCGCTCGAGGCACTGGCCGCGCTGCCCGCGGTGTTCCGGGAGGGCGGCACGGTGACCGCCGGCAACGCCTCCGGGGTGAACGACGGCGCGGCCGCGCTGCTGGTCGCGTCCGAGGCAGTGGTCGAGCGGCTCGGGTTGACCCCACTGGCCAGGATCGCCGGCGCGGCCACCGCCGGCGTGCCGCCGCGGATCATGGGCATGGGCCCGGTGCCGGCGACCGGGAAGCTGCTCGACCGCGCCGGTGTGCGGGTCGCCGACCTGGACCTGGTCGAGCTGAACGAGGCGTTCGCCGCGCAGGCGCTGGCCTGCCTGCGCCGGCTCGGGCTGCCCGATGACGCGGAGCACGTCAATCCGAACGGCGGGGCGATCGCGCTCGGCCACCCGCTGGGGATGTCCGGCGCCCGGCTGGCGCTGACCGCGGCGGTCGAGCTGGCCGAGCGGGACGCGCAGCGAGCCCTCGCCTCCATGTGCATCGGGGTCGGGCAGGGCATCGCGATGCTGCTCGAGCGGCCCTGACCCGCGGAGCTCCTCTTCTCGGATCCTCTTCTCGAATCATTACGCACGCAAGCGAGGTAGCAAATCCGGGCAGACTACGCACAAGCACCTACCTACCGCGCGTAATGATCAGGTAGGGGCGGGCAGCAGCGTCGGGAACGCGGCCGCGAGTGCGGCTCGCCAGTCCCGGATCGGCGGCAGCCCCACGGCGGCCCAGCGGTCGTGACCGAGCACGCTGTAGGCCGGGCGCGGCGCCGGGCGTGGGAAGGCCGCACTCGTGGTCGGCCGGACCCGGTCCGGATCGGCGTCGAGCAGTGCGAATACCTCGCGGGCCAGGCCGTACCAGCTGGTCTGACCGGCACTGGTGGCGTGGTAGATGCCCGGCGGCGCACCCGATCCGACCAGCGCGACCAGCTGGCCGGCCAGGTCGCGAGCCCAGGTCGGCTGGCCTACCTGGTCGTCCACCACGTCGATGATCGGCTTGGTGTCGGCGAGGCCGATGCTGGTCCGGACGAAGTTCGGGCCGTGCCGCCCGTACAGCCAGGCGGTCCGCACCACGTAGCCGAGCTCCGGCGGCCCGGCGAGCACGGCCAGCTCTCCGGCCAGCTTGGTCCGGCCGTACGCCGTGGCCGGATCCGGGGGCGCGTCCTCCGGGTACGGCGTGCTAGCCCGGCCGTCGAACACGTAGTCGGTAGAGATCTGCACCACCTTTGCACCGATCTCGGCGCAGGCGCCAACCAGGTTGGCCGGACCGTTTCCGTTGACCCGCAGCGCGTCGGCCTCGTGCGTTTCCGCCTCGTCCACCGCGGTCCAGCCGGCGCAGTTGACCACGACCGTGGGCCGATGGGTATGTATGGCGGTGCCGACCGCACCGGTGTCGGTGATGTCCAGCTCGGCGCGGCCCAGCGCGACCACGTCCGCGCCAGTCTCGGTCAGCTGAACGGTCAGCTCGCGGCCGAGCATGCCGGCAGCCCCGACCACCAGCCAGCGCGTCATGCACAGAGGCTATTCGGCGCCGTGATCCGCTAGGTTCGTCGGGTCATGCGCGGTCTGGTATGCCTGCAGGGTGGGGCCGAGTTCGGCCCGACCTGCGCGTCGGTAGACCGGCGCCTGCTGCGCCAGCATCCGGGCCCGGTCGTTCTGATCCCGCTGGCGGCAAAGCCCGGCTGGGAGTACGACACCGCCGGCGCCAACGGTGAGCGCTGGTACGGCCGGCTCGGCGCCGCGCAGGTCACGGTCGCGCCGGACGCCCGAAGGGGGCCGGCAGAGCACGCCGAGACCGTGGCCATGCTGGCCGAGTCCGCGCTGGTGGTGCTGCCCGGCGGCTCGCCGGCCCGGTTGCTCGACGCGTTCGCGAGCACCGGCCTAGATGCGGATCTGCGCGACGTGCTGGCCCGTGGCGGTGCGGTGTGCGGGGCGAGCGCGGGCGCGATGGTGCTCTGCGAGCAGACCGTCCTGCCCGAGCAGGGACCGCCCAGGCTGGTCGCCGGGCTCGGGATCGTGCCGGGTGTCTGCGTGCTGCCGCACTATCGCGACGGCGCACCAGGCTGGCTGGACACGCTCACGCTCCGGCCCTCGATCCGCGCGCTCGGGATCCCGGAGTGCACCGGGGTGTTGGTCGAGCCGGCCGGCCTGAGCTGGGTCGGCCCGGCGCCCGCGGTGTGGGTCGACGCGGCGGGTACGGCCGAGCCGCTGCCGCCGGCCGGCGCATAGTCCGCAGCCCGGCGCCCTAGTCCCGGCGGCGGTACACGGTGCGGATCATCTCGAACTCGGTCCCGTCCGGTCGCGGCACGAAGTTGCGGTAGAGCTGGGTGCCGTCCGCACGGTGCTCGGTCGTCTCCCGGTAGCGCACCGGCTGGCCGCCGTGCCAGGTCTGCACCTCATACGTCATGGTCCGGGTGGCCGAGTCCCAGTGCCCACGCCCGTACGCCGGGCTGGCCTGCATGCCGTCCACCCACAGACTCACGTACTCCTCGGTGGCCGCGTCCCAGCCGTAGACCCCGTGTCCGGCGAACCCGCCTTCGGACTCGACATCGATGACCAGCCAGCGCTCGCCGACCAGCCTGCTGGTCGCCACTCTCTTGCTCGTGAACGGCGGCATCCCAGGCGCCGGGGTGACTTCGAGGTCGGCGTCCCATACCCCGACGTCCTGCCGGAAATCTCGGTTGCGGCCCTGATCTTCTCGGTCAGCTCGGCGGCACCCGGGTCCTGCGTCTGGCTCATCGCGCACCTCCACCGGCCAACCTAGACCCGAGTTGGCCGGGCCGGGCCGAGCTGGTCGGCCGGGAGTGGCAGACTGCGGCCCAGACGGCTGAACACACCACGGTAGTGGGAGAGGGTCATGGGCTTCAGCGGATTCCCGGACGAAGCGTTCATGTTCTACGAGGGGCTCGAGGCCGACAACTCCAAGACCTACTGGACCCGGAACAAGCCCACCTACGACACTCAGGTGCGCGCTCCGATGGTGGAGCTGCTGTCCGCGTTGGAGCCGGAGTTCGGACCGGGCCACATCTTCCGGCCCTACCGGGACGTACGGTTCGCCAAGAACAAGTCGCCGTACAAGGACCATCAGGGCGCCTGGGCCGAGGTGGAGCTGGGCATCGGCTACTACGTCCAGATCGCGGCGAGCGGTGTCTTCGTGGCCGCCGGCTTCCACCCGCACGCCTCGGACCAGGTCGACCGCTACCGCACCGCGGTCGACAATGACCGCACTGGTACCAGGCTGGTAAAGATCGTCGACAAGCTGTCCGACGCCGGCTACCAGATCAGTGGCGAGAAGCTGAAGACCAGGCCGCGCGGGTTCGACGCCGACCACCCGCGACTTGAGCTGCTGCGGCACAAGTCGTTGACCGCCGAGCGGCAGTGGCCACCGGAGCCGTGGGTGCACACCCCGGCCGCGCTGGACCGGGTGCGGGACGCCTGGATCGCGATGCGGCCACTGGTCGCGTGGATCAGCACCGAGGTCGGCCCGACTACCGCACCACCCTCGTCCCGCTAGCCCGCTCCGCCGTCGTCCCGCTAGCCGGCGCGCCCCGACCGTTCAGGCCTGCGGCGGGAGGATCGTGCGCAACCGGGCTTGAGCCTGCTGCATCCGCTCGCCTTCGATGGCCAGCGCCGGATCGAGCAGTGATTGGAACAGCAAGCCGTCGAACAGTGCGAGCACGAGCCCGGCCGCATCCTGCCCGGCCTGGTCCTCGCCGAGTCCCAGCAGACCGGCCACGCTCGGCCGGGAGCGCCGGAAGCCCGCGGCAAGCAACCGCCTGACCTGGTCGTCGTGCTGGGCCTTCGCGAGCGCTCCGACGAAGTTCCTGGCCAGCGCGGCGTGCCGATGCCTGGTGGCCTCGATCACCGCGCCGGCCCGCCGATACCTGGCACTGGGCGATCCGGTTGCCGGTAGCTCGGCCAAGCCGGCGGCTACTTCGTCGAGCCAGCGGTCCAGGCCCTCGATGACCGCAACGGTCACCAGCTCGTCCTTGGAGCCGAAGTGATAGCCGATCGAGGCGAGGTTCGCGCCGGACTCGGCGGCGATCGCGCGTGCCGTGATCCGGTCTGCCGGCAACCGCTCCAGGCAGCGCAGCGTGCCCTCGACGAGCTTGGCTCGACTGCTGCGTTGCGGGCTCATGGACTCAATCTATACG
>JAKEEW010000512.1 GCA_022616375.1 Sporichthyaceae bacterium | reverse complement strand
GTCGTCGGCGGCGCGGATCGCCGCCCAGGCGACGACCGGCTGCGTTGTCGAGAGTCGCCATAGCTCCACTATCGACTCCTCCTTCGCCTTGCCGGACGCCGCCTGGATCGCCGCCCGCATCCACCAAGACTTGGGAGACACACCCTAGGCGGTCGGGTGCACCACGAACGCCTCGGCTAGCCTGCCCTCCGGCAGGCCCGCCGCCTTGGCGTTCCTGACCAGCCACTCCTTGACGAACATCGCCAGGTCGTCCATGTGCGCGGTCTGGCTCTCGTGCGCCCGCAGCGCTGCGATCTTCCGGTCGAACTGGTCGGTGATGTCGACGAAGTGCTCGGGCTTGGGATGGCTGGTCACCCAGACCTCCTGCACCGTCCATGGTTCGAGGCCCTCGTCGGCGAGCAGCTCGGGATGGGCGAACGGGTTGCGCGAGTCCGGGTAGAGCGCCCGCAGCGCGGCCTCGCCGGCGGTCAGGTGATCGGGGTGGGAGGCGTGGATCCTGGCCCAGTTCCGCTCCGGCGACTGGACCACCATTCGTTGCGGGCGGGTCTTGCGAATCACCCTGGTGATGTCCCTGCGGAGTGGATGGGACAGCTCGAGCGCACCGTCCGGATAACCGAGGAAATGCACGTCCTCCACACCGACCAGCTTCGCCGCGTTCAGCTGCTCGGCCCGGCGGATTCCGGGGATCTCGTGGCGCGGCACGGCCGGGTCGAAGCCACCGGCATCGCCGTCGGTGACGATGCAATAGGACACCTCGATCCCGGCATCGGTCCAGGTCGCCACGGTGCCGGCGGCGCCGAAGTCGACGTCGTCCGGATGCGCGGTCACGATGAGGGCCCGTTCGGCGTCGGCATCGCTGAGCACAGCGGGCGCTCCTCTCCACGGTTGCGGCGTTGCATCGTGTTCTGGCTCGTCACCACCCTAACCAGGAGTTCGCCTCGATCATTTCGAGCCGGTATGGCACAGTGCCGACCGTGATCCGCGGCTACCTGTTGATCTTCCTTGGACTGTTCCTGCTCGGCGGGGTGATCTCGTTCGCCAAGCAGGACCTGCCGCGCTGGGCACCGGTCCTGCTGGCCGTGCTTAGCGTGCTGTCGCTGCTGGCCGGAGTGCTGGTCCTCATCGAGTAGCGCGGAGCCTGTGGACATGGCGCCATATCGTCGGCGGACCCACCTAGACTCGGGCCAAGATGAGCAGCCTGTTCGACGACCTACCGATGCCCGGGTTCGGCAGCCCGGCTCGCCCGGTCCCGGCCGACGCGGCCGGGCAGCACGAGCCTGCCCCGGCCGACGACCAGGACGGTGCGGCCGAGCGCAAGCCGCGGTTCCGCCCGGCCGACCCGGCGGCGCTGCTCGAGGGCCTCAACCCGCAGCAACGCGAGGCGGTGCTGCACGAGGGCGGGCCGCTGCTGATCGTGGCCGGTGCCGGCTCCGGCAAGACCCGGGTGCTCACCCACCGGATCGCCTACCTGCTGGCGGCCCGCAACGTGCACCCGGGTCAGGTTCTGGCGATCACCTTCACCAACAAGGCCGCCGGGGAGATGAAGGAGCGGGTCAGCCGGCTGGTCGGGCCGCGCGCGAAGCTGATGTGGGTCAGCACGTTCCACTCGGCCTGCGTGCGGATCCTCCGCCGGGAGGCCAAGCAACTTGGTTACACCAGCAGCTTCTCCATCTACGACCAGGCCGACTCGCAGCGGCTGATGACCCTGGTGTGCCGCGAGCTCGACCTCGACCCCAAGCAGTTCCCGCCGCGGGCACTGTCCTACACGATCTCCAACTTCAAGAACGAGCTGATCGACGCCGAGACGGCGGTCGCCCGGGCGAGCAACCACCGGGAGCGCACCACCGCGTCCGCCTACACCGAATATCAGGCCCGGTTGCGCCAGTCCAACGCGCTCGACTTCGACGACCTCATCATGACCACGGTGCACGCGCTGCAGGCGTTCCCCGAGCTGGCCGAGCATTACCGCCGCCGGTTCCGGCACGTGCTGGTCGACGAATACCAGGACACCAACCACGCGCAGTACGTGCTGGTCCGCGAGCTGGTCGGGACCGGCCTGCCGGCGCACGACGACGAGCCGGCGCTGCCGCCGGCCGAGCTGGCCGTGGTGGGCGACGCCGACCAGTCCATCTACGCGTTCCGGGGCGCCTCGATCCGCAACATCATGCAGTTCGAGCAGGACTACCCGAACGCTCGCACCATCTTGCTCGAGCAGAACTATCGGTCCACCCAGACCATCCTGTCCGCCGCCAACACCGTGATCGCCCGCAACAGCGACCGCAAGCCGAAGAACCTGTGGTCCGATGCCGGCCCGGGTGTGAAGATCATCGGCTATGTCGCGGACAACGAGCACGACGAGGCCGCGTTCGTGGCCAACGAGGTCGACCGGCTCACCGACGCCAGCGAGGCCAGGCCGGGCCAGGTGGCGGTGTTCTACCGGACCAACGCGCAGTCCCGGGTGTTCGAGGAGGTGTTCATCCGGGTCGGCCTGCCCTACAAGGTGGTCGGCGGGGTGCGCTTCTACGAGCGCAAGGAGGTCAGGGACGCCCTGGCCTACCTGCGGGTGCTGGCCAACCCGGAAGACCTGGTCTCGCTGCGGCGCATCATCAACGTGCCGCGCCGGGGGATCGGCGACCGGTCCGAGGCCTGCATCGAGGCGTTCGCGCAGCGCGAGAAGATCAGCTTTGCCCAGGCGCTGGCGCGCTGCGACGAGGCGTTCGGGTTGACCGCCCGCGCGCTGGTCGCGCTCAAGGCGTTCAACCAGCTCCACGAGGAGCTGCAAACCTTGGTCGAGGCGCGCACCCCACCGGCCAAGATCCTGGAGGCGGTGCTCGACCGCACCGGTTACCTGGCCGAGCTCGAGTCATCCACCGACCCGCAGGACGAGACCCGGGTGGAGAACCTGCACGAGCTCGAGGCGGTGGCCAGGGAGTTCGAGGAGGCCAACCCGGAGGGCGGGCTGACCGAGTTCCTCGAGCAGGTCTCCCTGGTCGCGGACGCCGACGAGATCCCGCCCGGCGCGGTGGCCGACTCCGCGAGCGCCGATGCCGCCCCGGCCGAGCCCGGCAACGGCGGGCTGGTCACGCTGATGACCCTGCACACCGCGAAGGGGCTGGAGTTCCCGGTGGTGTTCCTGACCGGGCTCGAGGACGGCGTGTTCCCGCACATGCGCTCGATGGGCGACCTCAAGGAGCTGGAGGAGGAGCGCCGGCTGGCCTACGTGGGAATCACCAGGGCCCAGCAGCGGCTCTACCTGAGCCGGGCCGTGCTGCGCAGCTCGTGGGGCGCCCCGCAGGCCTATCCGCCGTCCCGGTTCGTCGAGGAGATCCCGGACGAGCTGGTGGACTGGCAGCGCACCGAGCCGACTCCCGACCGCCGGTTGTGGTCGGCACCGTCGCTGGCCGCTGCGGCGGCTCGGCCCGGCGTGCGGTCCCCAGGCAACCGGGCGGTGGTTGCGCTCGAGGTGGGCGACCGGGTCAGCCATGACACCTTCGGCCTGGGCACCGTGGTCGGCACCCGTGGTCTGGGCGAGAACGCGGCCGCTCAGATCGACTTCGGCTCGGCCGGGATCAAATGGCTGGTGCTGCGCTACGCCCCGGTCGAGAAGCTCTAGGGGCCACCCGACACACGGCTGGGGCCGGGGAGGAATGATCTCCTCCCCGGCCCCAGCGTGGTGCGTTACTGGCGAGGGCTATGGCGTCACGCCGCCGGCGGCGTGACCTTCACCAGCGCCCACTGGTTGTGCCAGGGCGACCAGACGAGCTGGAACTTCACGCCGAGCGCGACACTGTCGTCGGCCGGGTTACCGCTACCGAGCGGCACCCCGACGCCGATGTCGATGCCGTACAGATCCGGCCGGAGCGTGCCGTCCGGGTCGGTAATCCGCACCGAGTACGGCTGGTTGCCCAGCGACGGGATGACCGTCGAGGCGTCCACGTCGCGGTAGAACAGGTTGGTCTCGTTGCGTAGTTCGAAGCCCGGATACCACGTCGTGGCATCGCTGAAGCTCGTCACGCCCTTCTGCCGCGGGAACGTCGTGCAGTACTCACTGAACGGCTCGCCCGGGGCTTCCAGGCACTCGGTGAACTTGTACGACTTGTGCAGCGCGAACGCCGAGTTGGACGTCTGCGGCCGAGCCGGGATGTTGTTCAGCGTCGACGGGTCCTTGTCCGCGGCCACGCCCTGACGGCGCAGCGGCTCGAAGTTCGAGTCGACGATGAGCAGACCACCCTTGGTGCCGTGGCTCGGTAGCCCACCGAGGTTGTTGAGGGTCAGGTTCAGGTTGCCGTACGTGGTGTCCCGGTACCAGACCAGCATGCCAGGCGCGTTGTAGGCGACCCGCTGCACCTTCCAGGCGCCATCGCGCAGGTAGGTGCTGTCGTAGGTGTACTGCAGGCCCTTGTCGAAGCCGTCGTAGTTGCGCCACTCCGCGAGGTAGTAGTGCGTGAAATCGTGGACGCCCGGGTCCTGGACCCAGCCGGCTCCGCTGGTCCCGGCGAAGGTGGACACCTCGGGCGTCCAGCCGTTCAGGCCGGACTCGGTGTCGTCGCTCCACACGGTGGTGCCGTCCGCGGTGACCGAGAAGTCGTCGGCGAACCAGCCACCGGCCTCGAACCCGGCGTCGGTCGCGTAGCGCAACCGCAGCTGGATCGAGGTGCCGGCGTACGGCGTGAGGTCGACGTAGTCGTGCCGCCACTCGCCGTGGGTGTCTCCGGTAAGCCCGTACTTCTTGTCGCCGTAGTCGTGCATCCGGCCGTTCGGGTCGGCGTAGCCGTCGTCGGTCGAGACCAGGTTGCCGGCCTCGTCGAAGATCTTCTGCTCCGCCCAGGTGGTGCCACCGTCGGTGGACACCTCGACGAAGCCGAAGTCCCAGTCCGCCTCGATGGTGTAGTTGTCCCAGGTCCAGAACCGGACGGCACCACCGGCCGGCACGTCGATGGACCGGGTCAGCCGCACGTCGGCCCAGGACTGGTCGTTGCTCGTGTACCAGGAGTTGGTCCCGCTGTGCGGGTCGACCAGGGAGACCACCTTGGCGGGCAGGTTCACCCGGATCCCGTCCTCGGTGCCCTTCGGGGTCCGTGAGGTCTGGCCGAGCAGCGCGAACTGCGAGCTGTCGCCCGGGTTGAGGATCAGCGGGTCGGCCCAGCCGAGCACGAACTTGTCCCACAGACCCATGTGGGTCGGGATGCCCTGGAAGATCGGGCCGGCATGCGAGCCGGACGACATGAGGTCCCAGAACTCGACGTCGGAGTCACCACCGCTGGCAATGTCGTACAGGTCGGGCAGACCGAGGTCGTGGCCGTACTCGTGGGCGAACACGCCCACGCCGGAGTCCTCCGGCTGCACGATGTAGTTGCTGATCGCGATGTCGGTGCCGGGCACCGTGTGGCCCGGCACGATCGCCGAGGAGTGTGCCCAGATCGCGTACGGGCCCTGCGCCCCGCCGCCACCGGACTTGTCCTCGCCGGCGTGCACCAGCACCAGGTGGTCGACGATCCCGTCCGGCTCGAGGACGTTGCCGTCGCCGTCGGCGTCGGAGGTGTCCTCGATGTCGTAGTCGGCCCACGGGAAGCTCGGGTCCTGCGCGGCGAGCACGTTCACCGCGTCGATGCCCAGCGAGGACGGGCCGGCCGGGTTGTTCGGGTGGCCGTTCATGTCCTGCTCGGGACCGGCAACCCACTCACCGTTGACCAGCACGCAGGTGTCCGCGCCGTACCAGGCCTCGGAGTGCGGGACCTGCACCCACGGGGTGGCCTGGCCGTCGACCGTGTAGGCACCCTTGGACATCTCCTCGTACATGCGCTTCATGGTGTAGCCGCGCAGCGAGATGCCCCGCTTGCCGTCCGGACCCCTGAGGTCCTGGCGAACCCGCTCGGTCAGCCCGGTGTCGGTGTAGAGCATCTTGTTGAAGTGCTCGGGGGAGAAGTCCGGCACCCAGAACGTGTTGTTGTCCTGGTGCGAGGCCTCCGCCGGGTTCGGGATGTTGTTGTGCAGTGGGCCGTTCTGGACGTTGCCCGGCACGCAGTCCCGCTCGTTGACGTCCGGGGTGAGGTCGTCGTCGAACGTGGCACCCGGCACCATGGTGCCGGTGAAGTCGTCGTTGGCGTTCGGGTTGAACTCGATCAGGATGGTCAGCAGCTTGGCGACCTGGGTCTCGTCGGCCTGCTTGTAGCGCAGCTGACGGGGGTTCACCCCGGTCTTCCCGGCCTGCTGCTCGTGCTTGGCGAGCACCCGCGCGGCCCTGGGGTTACCAGCGCTGAACTTCTGGTCGTAAGCCTTGACGTGGTCGACCGCGGACTGCTTGACCGCGACGGTCTTGCCGTCGGCCTGGACCCGGTCGACGGTGACTTCCTTGCCGTCCGACTGGCGCTCGACCTTCGGCTCGACATAGTTGATGTAGTAGTCGTTTGCGGTCGGCTTGTACCTGGCGTGCCCGTTCTTTGCTGCGGCAGCGCTCGTGAGGTTCACCGAGACGCCGGCGGCCGCGAGGGCGATCACCGGTATGGCCACCAGCATCCGCTTGCGCCAAGGCGCGAGTCTGCTGCGGTGCACAGTTCCCCTTCCCGCCCCGGGTCTGGGCGAGGGCTCGTGGGCGCACGGATCCGGTATGCGCCCGATGACGTATGCGCCCGATGACGGGTCGGCTGTGTAACGGCCTCAGTTAGGTCACTTTGATGTCACACAGACTGGTCGGGAACGTAAAGGTCTGGACAAGTCACCCGGAAGACGTTCTAGCACCTGTTTACCGAATCGTTGCGATTCGCGATGCGAATCGAACGGGACATCTCGCCCACGGCGGGAACCCGCCACGGTGGTCAGGGGCAGGTCACGTCGGCCCGTACCCGGCAGACAGCGGTCCAGGTGATTCCCGGTAGCACGGATGCGTGGTGTAGCCGGTGCTGCACCGGGTGCGCCGGTTACCGCGGCTCCGCACCGGTGGGTCGTCCGCACCCGTTGCGTGGTCGCGGTGACCCGCGGTACCTGACCGGTTACGAATCGCTTGAACCGTAGGCGCGCAATAGCAGGCAGGGCGCCGGGGCGGTTTGCCCCGGCGCCCTGCCTGCCGTAATGAATTGTGCGAGTTACGGATTCAATGGCGGCAACAGTTGATACTTGTCCAGATCGCGGTCCGCGCGGAACGCGAGCTGCTCCGGGTTCAACCCGTGATTGCTCAGCCAGGCTTCCGGATCAATTGCCGAACCGCTGTCCGGGTGCACCTCGAAATGCAGGTGCGGCCCGGTCGAGTTACCGGTGCTGCCGACCCGGCCGATTTTCTCCCCGGCCTCGACTGTTCCGCCGGTAATCAAAATCTCCGACAAGTGGCAATACCACGTCTCGGTGTCGTCCCAATGCTTGACCTTGATACGCCACCCGTAGGCGCCGGCCCAGCCGGCGTCGATGACCCGGCCGCCGGCGACGGCGCGCACCGCGGTCCTGGCCGGCGCGGCGAAGTCCAGGCCGGTGTGGTCCCTGGACCACAGCCGCCCGCTGTTACCGAAGTGCGCGGTCAGCTGGTAGTTGTAGGTCGGCAGCACGAAGCCCGCGGCCGAGGTCGTCCGCTGTGCGGCCCACTTGGACTCGATCAGCGCGGCCTGCGCCTTCTCCAGCTGGATCTGGCGCATCCGGATGACCTGCTCGGCGAGCTTCGCGTCCAGGC
>JAKEEW010000511.1 GCA_022616375.1 Sporichthyaceae bacterium | reverse complement strand
GGCGGCGACGGTGCCGGCAGTGACCAGGTCGCCGACCTGCTGGCGGCGCGCGGGCTGATCGAGGACTACCGAGATGCGGTTGCCGGCGTACCGGTGCTGGCCAAGGCGCTGGATCGGCGGGAGCACTTGGAGGGGTCGAACGAGTGGGCCATCTCCGGCCGGCACACCAAGAACCGCCGGCCGATCATGGCCAACGACCCGCACCTGGCGCTGGACCAGCCGTCCACGTTCTACCCGATCCACCTGCGTTCGGGCAGCCTGAACGTCGCCGGTGAGGGCTTCGCCGGCACCCCTGGCGTGATCATCGGGCAGAACGACCACATCGCCTGGGGCGCCACTACCAACCCGATGGATGTCACCGATACCTACCTCGAGCAGGTGCGCCCCGACCCGACCTCGCCGAGCCAGTTGTCCACGGTGTACCAAGGCAACTTGGAGCACATCATCCCGATCCCGGAGACGTTCCGGGCCAACGTCAACGGCACCGTGGTGGTCATCCCGCCCAGCCAGGGCGTGCCGGCGGCGACGCTGATCGTGCCGCGCCGGGACAACGGGCCGATCGTGCAGGCGGATATCGCGGCCGGGACCGCGCTGTCGGTGCAGTACACCGGCTTCTCGGCCACCAGGGAGCTCGAGACGTTCCTGCTCTGGGACCAGGCCGAGGATCTGGACGACTTCCGGGCCGGGCTCGCGCTGTTCGACTTCGGCTCGCAGAACTGGGCCTACACCGACCGCAAGGGCAACATCGCCTACTTCACCAGCGGTGAGCTGCCGTTGCGCGAGGATCTCGAGGCCGGCACGGTCGACGGACTACCGCCGTTCATGATCCGCAACGGGACCGGCGGCAACGAGTGGCTGCCGTTGCAGAATGCTCAGCCTGGCCAGGCGGTGCCGCACGAGGTGCTGCCCGCGGCCGAGCTGCCACAGACCGTGAACCCGGCCAACGGCTGGTTCGTCAACGCGAACAACGACCCGGCCGGCACCGCATTGGACGGTAACCCGCTCAACCAGCTGCGGCCGACCGGCGGGATCTACTACCTAAGCCCCGGCTACGACGGTCTGCGCGGTGGCCGGATCACCGAGATGGTCAGGGCCGCGCTCGACGACGGGCGCCGGGTCGATCTCGACGACCTGGAGCGGATGCAGGCCGACACGGTGTTCATCGATGCCGAGTTCTTCGTGCCGCACGTCGTGGCGGCCTACGAGGCGGCCGCCGGTAGCTCCGAGCCGGCGCTGCAGGCGCTGGCCGGCGACCCGGGCATCGCCGAGGCAGTGGCCAGGTTGGCCGAGTGGAACTTCTCCTCGCCGACCGGGATCCCACAAGGCTACGACGAGGCCGACCGGAACGGGACGCTGCGCGATCCGCGCGACCGCGAGGTGGCCCGCAGTGTCGCGGCCTCGATCTACTCGGTCTGGCGGTCGCGGTTCATGGACGCCACGATCGGGCGCACGTTGGGCCCGCTTGGGCTGAGCCGGCCGCGTGCCGAGTCGGAGCTGGTAGCGCTCAAGCGGCTGCTCAGCGGCGACTCGCAGAGCTCCGGGCTGGATTTCTTCGCGATCCCAGGGATCAGCGATCCGACGGTGGGGCAGCAGGTGATCATGCTTCAGTCGGTTCGGGCCGGTCTGGATCGGTTGGCCAGCCCGGACTTCGCTGCGGCGTTCGGCGGCTCGACCAACCAGGACGACTATCGCTGGGGCCGGCTGCACCGGGTGTCGCTGGACTCCCCGCTCGGTGGTCCGTTCAGCGTGCCGACCGGGTTCGGGCAGTTCCCCGCACCGCTTGACGGGTTGCCCGGGATCCCGGTCGACGGTGGCTTCGGCACCGTGGACGCGGCCGGACACGATGCCCGGGCCAACTCGGTGGACGGGTTCATGTTCGGTGGCGGCCCGGCTCGGCGCTATCTCGGCGAGGCCGAGCGGATCCGGATCGACGGCCAGTCCGCGCTGCCCGGCGGCACCTCGGCCGACCCGGACAGCGCGCACTACCTCAACCTGCTCCGGCCGTACCTGACCAACGAGTACTACTCGGTGCGGACCAGGCTGGTCGAGTACCTGCCGGGAGCGGCCAGCCTCACGGTGTACCTGCCGGGCTGAGGGTTGCTGCCGGGCTGAGGGTTGCTGCCGGGCTGAGGGTCGC
>JAKEEW010000074.1 GCA_022616375.1 Sporichthyaceae bacterium | reverse complement strand
GTATCCGCGCCTGGCCCAGGCGTCGACCGGCAGCTCGGGCGGCGCTCCCGCGACCGGGTCGCTCAGCAGCTCACGCCGGATCAGCTCAGGCCGGGCCGCCGGGGCGAATACGTAATCGGATCCGGCCGCGCCGTCCGGCCAGCGGCCCAGCACATCCGCACCCGAACACTCGTGTGCGCAGACCAGATCGATCAGATGGGTAGCCGGCCACGCCGCGCCGTCCCGCCAGAGCGCGACCAGCGCACTACTGCTGGCCGCGCCGAATCCGGACCACCAGGTGGCACTGCCGGCGGGCAGCTCCAGCGCCCGGACCGGAATCCCGGCTCGCACCAGCTCGTCCAGCCGCTGGGCACCCGGGCACGCGAGGTCGGCCAGAATCTCGGCCGGCCGATGCTGTTGGCGAAGGACCGCTTCGATCAGACCGCTCGGATCCTCGAAGGGCGGCAGAGCCAGCACGCTGACCCGGCGGCCGGCCAGCGGATCGAGCCCGAGGTCCAGGGTCGCGGCCAACTCACCGAGCCGGGTCAGAACGGCGTGGGTGCCGAACAGCTCGCGCAGCACCGCACGGACCTCGGCGGCCGGCCGCGGCCCGGCGCTGGCCAGCTCGCGCACCCGCGCCGCGAACGCCGCATCGTCATCGACGGCGGTCAGCCGGCTGCTCGCGCCGGGAGCGGCGGGTCCGGGGTAGATCACTCGGGCGCCGCAGGCCAGTGCGGCGTGCGCCAGGTCGAGGTCGGCTGCCACCACCAGACCGTTGGACCGCAGCCGCGCGGCAACCGTCTCGGGCCCGGCGCCGAGCGAGGCCGCACCGACCTCGACCGGCTGCATCGGCCGGTCCGGCGCCAGGTCGATCGGATGGTAGAGCGACAGCGGCAGCCCGGGCAGTGCGGCGAAGCGGAGATCCGGCTCCAGATCGACCAGCACCGCCGACAGTGGTCGCGTCGCCCACTGCCACGCGACGACCGGAATCCCGGCCCGCCGCGCGGCTCGCACCGCGGCGCGTAACCGGTCGGCCCGATCCGGCGCATCCAGCCCGGCGTGGCCCCACGCCTGGCCCGGCCGGAATGCCGTGGAATCGATCAGCAGCAGGTCGGGATCGGTGCGTTCGAGCACGGCCAGGGCGTCGTGCGGCCGGAGCGGCAGCACGGTGGCCGCATCGGCCAGCCCGATCTCGGCCTCGTTCCCGAGCACCCCGGCGATCACCATCCGGTCCGGATCGGGCGGCGGATGCAGACCGACATGGTGCGCGCTGAGCAACCGGGCACCGGCCGCCTTCCACCGCGGGCGCACCGGACCCATCGACGGCACCACACCCTTCGCTGGTTCCGCCCGTTCTACCCGGTCCGCCTCGGCCGCCGTCCGGGCCGACCCGGTCGCCGGCGCCATCCGGTCCGGCCGTAGCGCCCGCAGCAGCTCGCCCGGCAGCCGGATCGAGCCGCGAACCGGATGCTGCGCCACCCCCCGCAGCGCCCGCGCCGCCCGGATCGACCGCGATCGTTCGAGTTGTCGTACCCGCTGCTCCAACTTGCCGATCCTGGCCCGGCCGGCCTGAGCCTCGGCGGCGCTGGCCACAGCCACCTCGGCCGTGGCCGCCCGCTCCGCCTCGGCTTGGGCAAGGCTGCGTTGCAACCCGGCGAGCTGCCCATCGAGGGCGCGGGCCCGCCCGGCGTGGCGGGCGTTGAGCACACCGGCGAGACTCGCCAGCCCGCCCGGCGAGCCGTCCCCGGTCGAGGTCTTCGGAGCGAGCAACACGACCCAACGCGGCCGCTGATACGGCAACAGGTCGGCCCGCAACACCGCAAGGCCAAGCTGCGTGATCGTGCCGTCGACCGCGCCAACCAGGTCGTCGTCCGCGGGTCGGTCGATCGCGAGCAGCAGCCGAGCGGTCGGTGCCATCCGGCCCAGGATTGAGCCGGCCGCAGCCCGCAGCTCGGCCACCGGGTCGTCGCCGGCGCTGACCACGACCATCTGGTCCGCACCGATGGGCCGGTGGCCGTCGTCGTCATGGCTGGCCACCGAGTCGGGCAGGTCAAGCAGCGGCGCCAGCTCCCGATCCCGGGGTCTGGCGTACACGACGCCGCCCAGCCGACCGGGTTCAGCCCGGAAAAGCTCACGTAGTCGCACGGTCGCCTCGACTACTCGACGCACCGGCGACCAGATCGGACCACCGGTCGCACACCAGATCGAGGGCGAACCCGGCCCTGGCGTGTTGCTGCGCCAATCGACTCAGCTCCGGCCAGCGGCCGCGGTTGGTGATCGCCAGAATGGTCTCGGCCATCGCCGCCGGATCGGGGTGGATCCATTGCCGGTCGTAGATCTGGTCGGCGCCGGCCCACGGCAGCAGCATCGGGATCGCGCCGGATGCCATCCCTTCCGACGGCGCCACATGCGAGCCCTCGTCGTCGCTGGTGGACAACACGTATCCGACCCGGCGCAGCCAGCTCCCGACATCCGGTCCGAACGGGTCGAGGGTGACCGCGTCACGCAACAGCTGACTGGTCTTGATCCGCCGAAAGATCCGGGCGTAGTGCGCCCGCTGGATGGGGTCCCGCCAGGAGCCGGTGACCTCCCAGGGCAGCTGGGTCTTCACGCTCAACGTGAACCGGCGATCGGCGGCCCGCACCCGCTCGAGGATGTCCAGGGTCAGGTCGAGTCGCTTCCGCATCGGCGAGATGCCGATCATGCCGAGGGTGTAGTCGGCGTCGGGCAGCTTCGGCCGGTCGAGCTGGTCCACGTCCACCCAGTTGGGGACCACCGAGCAGCGGTCGAGCGGCCAACCCAGCCGGTCCACGGTCTGTTCGGCCAGCACCGGATTGACGAACACCACCCGATCGACCGAGTCGATGTCCACTTTGGCCGGCCACGACGTACCGGTCTCGAAGCGATGCAGCCGGATGATCAGCCGCTGGCCGGGTCGCCGGTTCCGGCTGTACCAGACCGCGTTGCCTAGGCACCACTCACAGATCACCACGTCGGCCCAGTCCCGCAACTCGACGCTGCTCGCCTCGTCGTGACCGTCGGATCCGGACCAGTGGTCGATGCGGGTCTGCACGCCGGGTAGCGCCTGCAGGTGGTCCAGCAGCCGGGTGAAGAACTTCAGGTCGTGCCCGGCCACCCCGACCCGCAACGGATCGGCTGTCCAGCTTGCGGGCGAGCCCGCGGCTAAGCGAGCGGTCGGGAAGTCCCGGCGCAACGCCGCCCCCAACCGGGCACGCAGCCGGTCGACCGGCTCGATCGGGATGGTCCGGCCGGCGGCGGCCGGGACCCAGTACTCCAACGCGGTCCGCCAGTCCTCATCCGGGCAGAGCACTCGCCGGCTCGCGGTGGCGATTCGATCGAGGCTGGCCGCGGCTTCGGCGGACAGTCGCAGCGGTGCCGGACCGGCGCCGAGAAACGCCCAGCACCGTCCGGCCAGCTCGGGGTCCGCGGCCACCGCATCCAACACGTCGTCCCCGCGAGCCACCAGCAGCTGACAATTCCGGTCGGTCAGCAGCTTGTGCAGCCCGGCCGCAACCACGGTCGGGGGTCCGGACCCGATCTCGGCCGGATCGGTGAGCCGGGCGGGCGCACCGATGGTGGACAGCGCAGTCAGCACCGCCGACGTCCACCCGTTACTGGCGGCGGCACCGTCATGTACCAGGATCCGCGGCCAACCGGTCATCTCGGGGCACATCCTTACTGCGGCACCGGCGGGCAGCTTATCCCTGCGGTCCTGGCACCGGGCAGGATGGGCACATGGCGAACTCACGTGTCCGCGCTCCTGAACTGATCGGTAAGGGCGGCTGGCTGAACACCGGCGGTCGGCAACTGTCTCTGGCCGAGCTGCGCGGCAAGATCGTGATCCTGGACTTCTGGACCTTCTGCTGCATCAACTGCCTGCACGTCCTGGACGAGTTGCGTGAGCTCGAGGAGAAGTACGCCGACGTGCTGGTCATCGTCGGGGTGCACTCGCCGAAATTCGTGCACGAGACCGACCATGCCGCGGTGATCGCCGCGGTGGAGCGCTACGACGTGCGGCATCCGGTGCTCGACGACCCGGAGCTGACCACCTGGAGCCGTTACACGGTCCGGGCCTGGCCGACGCTCGTGGTGGTGGACCCGGCCGGCTACATCGTGGCGCAGCTGTCCGGCGAGGGACACGGCCATGGGCTGGACTCACTGCTGACCGAGCTGGTCGCTACCCACGAGGCCGCCGGCACGCTGCGCCGCGGCGACGGTCCGTACCAGCCACCGCCGGGGCCGGTGACCGAGCTGCGCTACCCCGGCAAGATCCTGCGCCGCCCCGACGGCAGCTTCCTGGTGTCCGACTCCAAGCACCACTCGCTGGTCGTGCTCGGGCCGGACGCGACCACCGTGCTGGACCGGATCGGCACCGGACAACGCGGGCGGGCGGACGGTCCGGCCACGCTCGCGCAGTTCAGCGAGCCGCAGGGACTGTGCGCGCTGCCGGCCGAGGTAGCGGCGGCGGTCGGCTACGGCATCGTGGTCGCCGACACGGTCAACCACTTGCTCCGCGGGCTCGACTCGCAGACCGGCCAGGTCCGCACGATCGCCGGCACCGGTCAGCAGTGGCGGCCCGGTGGGTCGACCACCGCGAGCCGCACCGATGGTCCTGCGCTGCAGGTGGCGCTGTCCTCGCCATGGGATCTGGCCTGGTACCAGGACCGGCTGGTGATCGCGATGGCCGGGATCCACCAGCTCTGGTCGTACGACCCGCGGGCCGAGCGGCTCGAGGTCGTGGCCGGCACCGGCAACGAGGGTCTGGTCGACGGCCCGGCCCGCTCGAGCTGGCTGGCCCAGCCGTCCGGGTTGGCGGCCTCGGCCGACGGGACCACGCTGTGGATCGCCGACTCCGAGGTGTCCGCGCTGCGCCGGCTCGACGGCGATGAGCTAAGCACCGTGGTGGGCGCCGGGCTGTTCGACTTCGGGCACCGGGACGGTCCGGCCGAGCAGGCGCTCCTGCAGCACCCGCTCGGCGTCACCGAGCTGCCGGACGGCTCGGTGGCGGTGCTCGACACCTACAACGGCGCGGTCCGGCGCTTCGACCCGGCAACCGACGAGGTCACCACGCTGGCCGGCGGACTGCGCGAGCCGTCCGGAGCGGTGGTCGACGGTGACCAGCTAGTCGTGGTGGAGTCCGCCGGGCACGGCCTGGCCAGGATCCCGCTCGGGGCGGCCAGCACCGGCGTGGCGGCCTCGGCGTATCGGACCGGGCGGCCGCCGACCGAGGTGGCGGCCGGCGAGCTGTGGCTGGACGTGCCGTTCGTCCCGCCGGCCGGGCAGAAGCTGGATGACCGCTACGGTCCGCCGGTCCGGTTGGTGGTCAGCGCGACCCCGCCCGAGCTGCTGGTCTCCGGAGCCGGCACCGGCACCGAGCTGACCCGCCGACTGGTGCTCGCGACCGGCATCGGCGAGGGAGTGCTGCACGTCGCGGCGATGGCCGCCTCCTGCGACGAGGGCACCGAATTCGCCGCGTGCCACATGCACCAACAGGACT
>JAKEEW010000510.1 GCA_022616375.1 Sporichthyaceae bacterium | reverse complement strand
GTGTCCGCGCCCGCGGCCCGCTAGCCGACTCGCCGGAACCGGAGCAGTTGGCCCGGGCGGGCCTGCGCGGCGAGCCCAACCTCACCGGCGCGCACTACGGCGATCACCGGGTACCCGCCGGTCACCGGATGATCGGCCAGGAACACCACCGGCTGGCCGCCGGCCGGGATCTGGATCGCGCCTGCGATCAGACCTTCGCTTGGCAGCTCGGACGTGATCAGCTGTGGGATGATCGGCCCGTGCAGCCGGACCCCGATCCGGTTGGAGTCCGGGGTGACCAGGTAGCTGGCCGCGCACAGCCGATCGAGCGCGTCCGCACCGCCGAACCGGTCGGCGCGCGGGCCCGGGCTGATCGGCAGCACCAGCGGATCCGGGTAGTCCGCGGCCGGGGCCACGTCGACCGACGGCAGGGCCATGTGCTCGGTGCCGATGGGTAGCCGGCGCCCGGCCGCAAGCGGAGGCGGGCCCAGACCGGACAGCGTGTCGGTGGAGCGCGAGCCAAGCACGGCCGGCACCGCGATCCCACCGCGCACTGCCAAGTAGGTGCGCAGACCCTTCGGCGGGGTGCCGAGGCTGAGCGTGGCGCCGGCCGGGACCGGGAACGGCGCGCACATGCCGCCGGCCGGCCGGTCATCGATCGTGATCGAGCAGCCCGCCCCAGTGATCGCGACCAGGGCCGGTGCCGCTGTGGCGGGGTCGGCGCTGAACCTCGCGATCAGTCCACCAAGGGTGAGCTCGAGCCCGGCGGCCGGGTCGGCGTTGCCGACCAGCCGGTTAGCCAGGGCGAGTGCGTGCCGGTCGGCGGCACCGGAGGGCGAGACGCCGAGTTGGGCATAGCCGGGCCGGCCCAGGTCCTGGATGGTGCCCAGCGGACCGGGCTGCAGGATCTCCAGCTCGCGAATGGCCGTATCCAATCAACCCCCCGCCCTCACATACCACACCCGCAGGTCATTAGCCTTTGCCCGGTGACGGCAGCATCGCCAACCGGGCGCAGTTTCGGGGAAGAGGGCGCCCTTCTCACCTACGGCTCGTACCTCCGCCTGGAGCAGTTGCTCAGCCAGCAGGTGCTCGAGTCCGACCCGCCCGCCCACGATGAGCTGCTTTTCATCACCATCCATCAGGTCTACGAGCTGTGGTTCAAGCTGCTCCTGCACGAGTTGGAGGAAGCCAGGGACGCGATGCTCGACGGCCGGGTCTGGTGGGCGAGCCACCTGTTCAACCGCGTCATGGTGATCGAGCGCGTGCTCATCGAGCAGGTCAGCGTGCTGGAGACGATGACGCCGCAGGATTTCCTGCAGTTCCGGTCGGTCCTGGCGCCGGCGAGCGGATTCCAGTCGGTGCAGTTCCGCGAGTTGGAGTTCCTGTCCGGGGCGAAGGATCCCGCCTTCCTGGAGCGGTTCCGCGGGTTGTCCGACGAGGAGCGAGCCCGGCTGGAGCGACGCCTTGCCGAGCCGACGATCTGGCACGCATTTGTGGCGGTTCTCGCCGCTCGGGGACTATCTGCCGGCGATGACGCCGAGATCCTGCAATCGTTGCTCACGATCGCTCGAGACCGGGAGCAGTACGGCGATCTCTGGGTGCTCGCCGAGTCGCTGATCGACCATGACGAAAGTGCGGCACTCTGGCGGTCTCGGCACGTCATGATGGTCGAGCGCCAGATCGGCACAAAGTCCGGCACCGGGGGGTCCAGCGGGGGGCCCTATCTGCGTCGACGGCTCCCTTTGCGGTATTACCCGTTGCTCTGGGAGTTGCGAGATCTGCTTTGAGGTGGGACCAAAACCACCCATCGGGCTTACCGTCGACAGTAGCGACGCACGCCGCGCTGGACAGGGGAGCGATCATGCGGGGTACGCAGGAGAAGGCCAAGGCCGAGCTCCTCGACCAGGCGGCCCGCAGCGACCTGTCCGTGGCAAGTGACCTGGGGTTGTCCACCGAGGAGCTGGCCGCGTTCCTGTCTCGGTACTACCGGCATGCCGCCACCGATGATCTTCTCGGGCGGTCCCCGGAGAACCTGCTCGGGGCGGCGGTGTCTCAGTACCAGCTGGCCGCGCAACGGCCGCAGGGCACCGCGAACATCCGGGTCTACACACCGGGCGTGGCCAGCGACGGCTGGTCCGCGGCCGACCACACGGTGGTCGAGGTTGTCACCGACGACATGCCGTTCCTGGTCGACTCGGTGACGATGCTGCTGTCGCAGCAGAACCGGGCCATCCATGTGGTCATCCATCCGCAGCTGACTGTGCGCCGGGACCTTGCCGGAGCGCTGCTCAAGGTCATCGATACCGCCGATCCGCATCGCATGCCCGATGAGGCAGCGATCGAGTCCTGGATGCACATCGAGATCGACCGGGAGACGGACCCGGAACGGCTGGCTGCGTTGACGGCCGACCTGCAGCGAGTCCTGCACGACGTCCGGGAGGTCGTCGAGGACGAGAACAAGATGCGGGACGCGGCCGCCCGCCTGTCCGCGGAGCTGCGCGGGTTGCCAGCCGGTACGGCGCTCGACGACCCGAACGAGGTTGCCGATCTGCTGGACTGGCTTGCCGACGACCATTTCATCTTCCTCGGATTCCGGGAGTATGCGCTCGACGTAGAGAACGGTGAGGATGTCCTGCGCCCGGTACCCGGCACCGGGCTCGGCATCCTGCGGGCCGACTCGGGTGTGTCGACCTCGTTCAGCGAACTGTCTCCGGAGGCGCGGGCTCGGGCCAAGGACCGCGTTGTTCTGAGCCTGACCAAAGCCAACTCCCGCGCCACCGTGCATCGGCCCAGCTACCTGGACTACGTCGGGGTGCGGCGTTTCGACGAGTCCGGCAACGTGGTCGGCGAGCGACGGTTCCTCGGGTTGTTCAGCACCACGGCCTACCGGGACAGTGTCCGCACCATCCCGGTGCTGCGCCGCAAGGTGGAGGCGGTGCTCGAGCGCAGCGGCTTCCCGCGCGGAAGCTACGGCTTCAAGGCGCTGCGCCAGGTGCTTGAGACCTACCCCCGCGACGAGCTGTTCCAGATCTCGGCCGATGACCTCCTCCCGATCGCGACCAGCGTGCTGCACCTGCAGGAACGGCGCCGGCTGCGACTGTTCCTGCGCCGCGACGACTACGGCCGGTTCATTTCCGCGCTGGTTTACCTGCCGCGCGACCGCTACACCACCGATCTGCGGTTGCGGATGCAGGCGATCCTGATGGAGGGGCTCGGCGGAATCAGCGCCGACTACACCGCCAACCTCTCCGAGTCGGTGCTGGTCCGGGTGCATTTCATCGTCCGGCTCGGGCAGCAGTCGCCGCCGGACTACGACCTGGAGCACATCGAGGCTCGGCTGGCCGCGGCGACTCGGTCGTGGCGGGACGATTTCGCCGAGGCGCTGGTCGGCCAGTGCGGTGAGGAACAGTCCGCGGATCTGTCGCGCAAGTACGCCGATGCTTTCCCGGAGTCGTACAAGGAGGCCTTCTCGGCATCCACTGCGGTCGCCGACCTGCGCCGGCTGGAGGCGCTCCCGGACGAGGGCTTCGACGTCAACCTGTACCTCGCCGAGGACGCGGAACCGGGAGAACGGCGGTTCAAGATCTACCGAACCGGCGCGCCGCTGTCGCTGTCCGAGATCCTGCCCGTGCTGCAGCGGATGGGTGTCGAGGTTGTCGACGAGCACCCGTACGAGATCGAGCGAGCGGAGGCGCCGGCATATATCTACGACTTCGGCTTGCGCTACAACCCAACCGGGGCAGTCTCGCCGGATGAGGTACGCGAGCAGTTCCAGGAGGCGTTCGTCGCGGCGTGGCGCGGCGAGGCCGAGGTCGACGGATTCAACGCGTTGGTGCTGCTGGCCGGCCTGCGCTGGCGTGAGGTTGCCGTGCTTCGGGCCTACGCGAAGTACCTGCGCCAGGCCGGGGTCAGCCTCTCCCAGGACTACATCGAGCAGTGCATGACCGCGAACCTGGGGATCGCCAGACTGCTGGTGCGCTTGTTTACCGCACGCCTTGACCCGGCGGTGGAGGCGCGCAAACCGGGCAGCAATGGTCGCGACGAGCTCGCGGTCGCGATTGTGGAGGAAATCGAGGGCGCGCTCGATCAGGTGGCCAGCCTGGACCAGGATCGGATCCTGCGGTCGTTCCTCACCCTGATCCGGGCGACGCTGCGGACGAACTACTTCCAGCCCGCCGCGGACGGCGGGGTAAAGTCCTACATCTCGTTCAAGATCGATTCTCGGTTGGTGCCGGACCTGCCGTTGCCCCGGCCGCAGTTCGAGATCTGGGTGTACTCGCCTCGGTTCGAGGGCGTGCACCTGCGGTTCGGCCCGGTGGCGCGTGGTGGGCTGCGCTGGTCCGACCGGCGAGAGGACTTCCGCACCGAGGTTCTCGGCCTGGTCAAGGCGCAGATGGTCAAGAACGCGGTGATCGTGCCGGTCGGCGCGAAGGGTGGTTTCGTGGTCAAGCGGCCGCCGGCCGATCCGACCGACCGCGAGGCCATGCTGGCCGAAGGCATCGCGTGCTATCGCACGTTCATCTGCGGGCTGCTCGACCTCACCGACAACCTCGTCAACGGCGAGGTCGTTCCACCATCGTCGGTGGTCAGGCACGACCCGGACGACACCTACCTCGTCGTGGCCGCCGACAAGGGCACGGCCACGTTCTCGGACATCGCCAACTCCGTGGCGTTGGACTACGGATTCTGGCTCGGTGACGCTTTCGCGTCCGGCGGCTCGGTCGGCTACGACCACAAGGCGATGGGCATCACTGCCCGCGGCGCCTGGAAGTCGGTCGAACGGCACTTCCGAGACATGGGGGTCAATGTCGCGACCGACGACTTCACGGTCATTGGCATCGGCGACATGTCCGGCGACGTGTTCGGTAACGGCATGCTGCTCAGCCAGCACATCAGGCTGGTGGCCGCGTTCGACCACCGGCACATCTTCCTTGACCCGGATCCCGATCCGGCCGTCTCGTTCGCGGAACGGCGGCGGCTGTTCGATCTGCCACGATCGTCGTGGGCCGACTACAACCCGGAGCTGATCTCCGAGGGTGGCGGCGTCTTCCCGCGCACCGCCAAGTCGATCTCGCTCACCCCGCAGGTGCGGGCCCGGTTGGGTATCGCCGACGAGATCGGCCGGATGACCCCCAACGAGCTGATGCACGCGATCCTGCTCGCCCCGGTGGATCTGCTGTGGAACGGCGGTATCGGCACCTACGTCAAGGCCGCCGTCGAGTCGAATGCGGACGTCGGCGACAAGGCCAACGACTCGATCCGGGTTGACGGCGCCGACCTTCGAGTCAAGGCCGTGGGGGAGGGCGGCAACCTCGGGTTCACCCAGCTCGGCCGGGTGGAGTACGCCCTCGCCGGCGGGCGAATCAACACCGACGCGATCGACAACTCCGCGGGAGTGGACACTTCCGACCACGAGGTCAACATCAAGATCCTGCTCAACCGGCTCGTGGCAGACGGCGAGCTGACCCAGGACCAGCGCAACGAGTTGCTCGCGGAGAGCACCGATGAGGTCGCCGAGCTGGTCCTGCGGGACAACTACGACCAAAACCTGGCCATCGCCGGGTCGCTCGAGCAGGCCACCGGCATGCTGCACATCCATGCCCGGCTGATGCGCCAGCTCGAGCAGCAGGGGCATCTGGACCGTGCACTGGAGTTCCTGCCGTCCGATCGGCAACTCAAGGAGCGCCAGCTCGCCGGCATCGGACTGACCGCTCCGGAGTTCGCGATCCTGCTGGCTTACCAGAAGATCCGGCTGGCCGAGGAGCTGATCACTTCCGATCTGCCCGACGATCCGTTCCTGCGTGGCGTGCTGCAGGACTACTTCCCGATCGCGCTGCAGGAACGGTTCCCGGCCCAGATCGACGCCCACCCGCTGCGCCGCCAGATCATCACGACTGTCATGGTGAACGGCCTGGTCAATCTCGCCGGTATCACGTTCATGTACCGACTGCGGGAGGAGACCGGGGCGAGTGCGGCCGATGTCACTCGCGCCCATGTGGTGGCGCACGAGGTCTTCGCGATGCAGGCGCACTGGGAGTCCATCGAGGCGCTGGACAGTCAGGTGCCCGCGAAGGTGCAGACCCATATGCGGCTGGAGGGGCGGCGCTTGGTCGAGCGGTCGGTGCGCTGGTTGCTGCACAACCGGCGTTCGCCGATCGACATGGCTGCCGAGATTGTGGCCTTCCGGGCCGGCGTCGCCGAGGTCATCGGACTGCTGCCGAAGACACTGCGGGGTGTGGATCTGGCCGGGTTCGAGCAGCGCCGGGACGAGCTGACCGCCGCCGGAGTCCCTGCCGAGCTCGCGGTCTCGGTGGCCGGGATGACCGCGGCCTACTCGGCGCTGGACATCGTCGAGGTCGCCACCGATGCCGGCGTGGATGTGGCCCAGGTCGCCGAGGTCTACTTCGACCTTGCCGATCGGTTGCCGCTGGCTCGGCTGCTGGAGCGGGTCAACGCGCTGTCTCGGGACGACCGCTGGAAAACGCTGGCCCGGGCCGCGCTGCGCGACGAGCTCTACTCCGCGCACGCCGCCCTGACCTTCGACGTGCTGTCCGTCGGTGGCAACGCGATCGGCTCGGAGGAGCGGTTCGAGGCCTGGTATGCGCGCAACACCACCGAGGTCGCCCGTGCCCGCCAGACTCTGGAGGAGATCGTTAACGCGGACACCCACGATCTGGCCACCATGCTGGTCGCCATGCGGGTCCTGCGGACCTTGCTTCGCCGCGAGGCCCTGGCCTGAGCCTGACCTGGGCGCCCGCGTCGCCGGCCACGTCATGGCGTCGCCACCTGGACCCTCAACGTGTTACGGCCGGTCACCATCAACGCCCGGCCCGGTCGGGGATCGACGGCGGCCTGGACCCGGATCCCGAACAGCTCGCCGTCGACAGGGGTGTAGGCGCCGAGGAGCAACCCACACCGGCTTCGCCGGATTTGTGGAATGAGCCCTCGATAGATGGTGGCGAGCGAGTCGGTGCAGCCGGCGACGATCTGCACGACACGGGCGCTGTCGATCGCCAGGAGACCCGCCTCGAGTGGGGAGTCGACCAGGCTGTCAGCGTCGTCCACGAGCACCACGAATGGTCCGTCGACATGGGTAAGTGCAGCCGCAAGCGCATTCCCGTCGCCCGGCCCGAACCGACCGACCACCATCCCTTCCGCCACCGAGCCGAAGTCCGGCCACGTGATGGTCGGGCGCGGGCCAGCCAGCAGGACTCGCATTCCGCGGGCCAGGTACCACTGTGCGGCCATGGTCAGCGCGCTGGTTCGGCCGCTGCCGGGAGGACCGGCGAACAGCACCGATTGCCCCGGTTCGAGATCTAGACCTTGAACTGTCAGTTCGTCCCCGCCGACGCCTAACGGTAGCCAGAACGGCTGGGATGCTTCGGCGCCGCGGGCCGACAGCGTCAGCTCCAGATCGACAAGGCCCACCCTGGCGGGAAGTTCATCGACGCGGAACGGAACGAGGGACTCGGGATCGCCGGCCAGACCCGGACCGGCTTCGGCACCGATCTGGCGGAGTGCGTCCCGTTGGGCGCGACCGGCCGGATCGGAGGACACAGTCGCTACCTGGGTCTCGACGGCGCCGTTGGCAAGCAGCCCCCGTCCGGGCGGCCAGTCGGCCGTCGAGGAGTCGACCCGAAGCCCAGCGAGCCCATAGTCAGTCGGATCGCTGAGCCGCAACACCAGCTTGTTGGCGATGAGCGCCGCTAGCTGCCCGGTCAGTGCGCGGCGGTCTCCCGTGACGATCGCGGATAGCCCAACCGCAGGCCCATCGGTCAGCAGCCGGAACAGCCGCTCGATCGCCCGCCCATGGTCGACGTCGCCGTACAGGTCGAGGAAGCCCTCCCACCCGTCGAGCAGCAGAACCAGCCAAGGAAGCGAGCGCGGCGGATCGGTGCTGCGCAACTCCGCGGTCGAGGCTGCGCCTCGGTCCGCGAGCAATTGCTGCCGCCGGACGACTTCAGACCCGAGGCGGCTCAGGATCCGCAATCCGCGATCGACCTGCTGTGGACCGGCGACGGCACCGCACAGTGGCAGCTCAGCGACCGCGGTCAGCCCACCACCGGCACAATCGAGCCCGTACAGGTGCGTGTCGCGGATCGGGCGGCCTCGAGACAGCGCCCCCGCGACGGTGCGAAGCACGGTGGACTTCCCGCTACCGGGAGCCCCAGCAACCAGCCAATGCCGACCGCCGGCCGGCTCGAACCACAACGGTTGCCGCGCCTGCAGGGCTGGTCGGTCACAGAGGCCGATCGCAACCGCAGTTGGATGGTCCCCTCGCAGCTGGAGGGCGTCGAGTTCGGCCAGCGTGACTCGAGTTGGTAGCGGTGGGAGCCACGGGCTGGCCGGCACCTCTATGCCTTCGGCTGCCGTGGCGGCCCGGATCGCATCAATCAGCAGGCGGAGATCCGACGGTCCGCCCGATCGATCCGGCTCGACCACCCGGCGTGAGTCGCCCAGCCGCTGCCACGGGTCGACCTCGACGGACGCCGCGGTGTCCTGCGGAGCTGGCGCGCTGATTCGACCGATCTGGCAGGCTCGGAGCGCGGACGTGCCTACCCGTACGTACGCGCGCCCAGGCAGGTGCCGGGAGATGGTGGCCGCCCGAGGGTCATCCAGGATGTCCTGAGAGTCGACGGCGTCGGTCATACGCAGCCCGATGCGCAGGTTGGCGTTGGCTCTGATCTCCGGGCTTACCACTCCGGCCGGTCGCTGGGTGGCGAGCACCAGGTGAGTGCCCAAGGATCGGCCGCGTTGCGCGATGTCGACAAGTCC
>JAKEEW010000509.1 GCA_022616375.1 Sporichthyaceae bacterium | reverse complement strand
GGTGATCCGCTCGAGGACGGTGCGCTGGGCCGGTGTCTGCACCAAGTCCAAAATGGACCGCCGACTGTCGGGGTTGCGGATGACCTCCACTGCGTCACTGAGCGCGCGTCGGACCCGCTCTGCCATCTGATCCGCCGCACCACCGGCGTCAACAAAAGCGCCGACCTCGGCCAGGAAATGAGCTCGCAGCCACGGCACTGCGGTGAACTGGGTGCGGTGGGTGACCTCGTGCAGGCAGACCCACAGTCGGAAGTCGCGCGGCACGGCGTCGAGTTTCCGTTCGATGTCGACGATGTTCGGCGCCACCAGCAGAAGCTGCCCGGGGTCGCTGGAGAAAACCTCGTACTGGCCGAGCACCTTGCCAGACAGGTAGGCCAGGACGGTCCCGGCCTGGACTCCGGTGACCCGCGAACCGACCGCGTCGGTGAGCGCACCCGGCTGCCGATTTCCGATGGCACGGGCAAGCAGCGGGGCCACCACCTCGCGCAACCCATCGATGTTCGCGGCGGTCCAGTCTCGGCGGTCCACGACCCGGACGGGCGCCGGCACACCGGCCGGAGTCATGCCCGTGTACGACTCCACGTGCCCAGCGGCTTCGACGGCCAGCCGGCGCAGCTCGGTCACGACGCTGGTCGCCTCGTCCACACTGACCCGAGGCCCGGACTTACCGAGCGCGCCCGCAGTCGCGGCGGCCAAATCCCAGTCAACGAACTGCGCCATGTCCTCACGTTACCCGTGGTTGGATGCCGAACCTGAGCAGAGCCCGGGGTCACCTACAGCCGCAGGAGGCGATGCCGGCGGCGAGCCGGTCCAGGGCGCGCTCGGCCTGTATCCGGTTGGCAGTGCCGTTGCCAACCACGGCGAAGGCGAGCAGCCGCCCGTCCGCATCGACGACGTAGCCGGCCAGGGCGTTGACGCCGTTCAAGGTGCCGGTCTTAGCCCGGACACTGCCCATACCGGCGCCCTGGTCGCGGTTGAACAGTGTGCCGGAGTAACCGGCCACCGGCAGTCCTGAGATGATCGCCCGCAGTTGCGGGTACCTCGGCGACGAGGCCCGGAACAGAATGCCGGTGAGCTGGTTGGCGGTCACCCGGCTGTCATAGGAGAACCCACTGCCGTCGACCAGGCCGAGCGATTCGGGGCTCGCCACGCCCAGGTCGGCGAGCGCGGCCTTGGTAGCCGCGGCGCCGCCGGCGAAACTCGCCGGTTGGCCCTTGGCCAGCGCAGCCTGGCGGGCCATGGCTT
>JAKEEW010000508.1 GCA_022616375.1 Sporichthyaceae bacterium | reverse complement strand
TCCACGGCGATGTCATAGGGCGCCGTGTTATCGCCGCGCAGGTCGCGGACGGCCGCCACGGCTTGCGCGAACTCATCCACACCTTCGAGGTTGACCGGGAAGAAGCCGTCGTAGCGCGCCGCCCGGCGCAGCGGCTTGACCTTGCCGGGCATCGCCGCGGCCCACACCGGAATCCGCGGCCGTTGCACCGGCCGAGGGAGGAACTGGACATCATCGATCAGGTAGTGCCTGCCGCGATGGTTGACCGGCTCTCCCGACCAGGCAGCCAGGAGGACCGCGAGTGCCTCGTCGAGCATCTCGCCCCGCACTCGATCATCGACCTGCTCCCCGGTCCTTGAGAACTCGCCAGCGAACTGGTCCCCGCCGAGACCCACGCCGAGGATGAGGCGGCCACCACTGAGCCGATCCAGCGTCGCGGTTTCCCTTGCCACCTTGGCGGGGCGCCGGCGCGCCAGCGGGGTGACCATGGGGCCCAGCCTCACCTGCTCGGTCGCGGCCGCGATCGCCGCCAGGGTGATCCACGGATCTGCCACCTGCTGTATCGGCTTCCGCCAGCGGAGCTGATCCCACACGAAGACTCCGTGCCAGCCCCGCTCCTCCGCATCGGCAGCCAGACGCGCCACAACCAGTGGGTCGGCAAGCTCCTCGAACAGCGGCAGCCACAAACCAGAGCGCATGTCGCTACGAGAGTAGCCATGGATCGATCGGCAAGCTCGTAGGGCCGGCCCATCACGCCTCCGCGCCACCGGCACGGACGTCACGAGCCCAGGCGTGATAGCCGAGTAGCTCCAGGGCGTTGGCGAGCCACACTCGAGCATCGCTGGTGAGCACAGCTGCGGTCAGGTCGGCACGGTCCTTGGGCCGGTCCAGGTGCGCCTTGTGCAGCAGGGCTACCTCCGGTCGCAGATACCGAACGCCGTCGACCGTGTGCAGGGCTCGATCCCACGGCAACTGAACCCGGGCGTCCTTCTTGAACACCCACGCGTGCTCGTGGTGCTGCAGCAGCAGGTCGGCCACCCAGGGGCGGTAGGCGTCGCGGCGCAACCACAGCTGCTCTTGGCCCGGGCCGAGCTCATCGCCCGGCCGCAACGGCCGGATCGACCGCTCCGAGGGCTCCCACAGGTGCCACCCACTCAGGTGGCCGCGAAGCGCGGGAACATCTGCCACGCAGATCGCCACATCGGTGTCCTCGTGATGTCGAGGACCGGCTCCGCTGCGGGCCGCGCGTCCCCCGACGATCCACCAACGAACTCCCGAGCCCTCCAGCAGAGCGGCCACCCCAGCCGGATCCAGCGGAGACCAGCGTCCATACAGCGCCTGGAAGCTGTCCTCATCCATGTCGTCCATCATCGGCCTTACGGTCCCCGAGCCGGCCGGCGCGTTGCGGAAACTACAGCCAGGCATGGCGGGTGAATGCCCGGATGTGAACGAGATTCGGATGACCCGCAAGACAGGCAAGCGTGACCTGAACCGCGGTCATGCTGGCGGCGTGGCCACCCCCAAGCGCGGCGGCAATGTGCCTGCGGACGTCGTCGTCACCCCTGGCGGAACGCCATGCCCGCTCCAGCTCGGTCGCTGTCCTGATCCCGAGCCTGCGTAGCTGCTCTCGCGGTCTACGCCCGCCGCGCTCCTTAGGCACGTAGAGGTACAGCAGCGCCTGGTCCATCCAGTCCATGAGGCGACTGATCGGCACCCGAGTGCCGAGAAGCAGGTCGACAATGTTGGCGGTGGCCAGTGCGTGCAGGTCTTCGACGCCCTCCTCGAGCAAGCGCGCCTGGTCCCAGATGGTGAGCCCGTCGAGGTCACTCAACGGATCCTTCGCGGATAGCGCCGGCACCGAGATGCTCAGCGTCTTGCTGATGCCTGCCTTCAGCACCTGCACGCCGATCTGCGGAAAGACCCCGATGAGGAACGCCAGGACGCTCTGCTGGACAGTTGATCCCACCGGGATCAGGGATACCGCAGTCACCACAATGGCAACGACAACAAGCCTCGCGCTTGCACTGACATAGGCCGATGCCTTCAGGTCCTGCCGGAAATAGCGCCGGATGAGATCCTGCAGGACGAACCAATAGGTGCCGAGGAAGCCGAACCGCAACGCTTCGTAGGGCAACTCGGGTCGTCCGCTGACCGGCAGGCCACCCAGCAAGTCGAAGCTTCGGTACAGCTCGGGCTGCACCACGATCGCCCAACCAAGACAGAGGAATACGGTGGCCAGCACAACCGGATAGAAGCCCTCACTGCGGGTCGGCCGGTTGCCGGGTACCGCGAACAAGCCCCGAGTACTGACGGCTTGCTGGCCGGAAACGGCCTCGAACTTGCGGCGATACAGGTTATCTACCCCCGGGTCGGGCAGCTTGTCGTGATCGTCCTTCCACTCCTTGTGGTAGCTGGTGTGCTGCGGTGGTGCCGGCAAGTTGCCGTACCGGTCGATACGCAGCCGGAACAAACTGATCACGTACTCGTCGTACAGGCTTTGTCCCTTGAACCTGATGAACTGGATGTAGAGAAGTCCTGGCATCGAGGCCGCCAGCACCACGACGGCGAGCTTCAGCAGAAAGATCCGGCTCGGCGGTTGGAACAGGACAGTAGGTAGGACGGCGCAAACCACGGTCGCGAGCAGCAGCGATGCGTAAAGGGCGCGGGTCAGCTGACCGTCGCCCGGTGGCTTCGGTTCATCCCGGCGCCCAGACCGCAGTCGGCGTCGCAGCTGAGGCGGAATGGCCACGCGGAGCGCGCCGCGGTTCGGATCAGGGCGACGGACGAGATCGCCCACCGTCCCGTCTTCCGCGTGACCCGTTGACTGATCACCAATGATCGTGACTCCCCCTATCCCACGTGTGGGATGGAGGGCCGTACCCGGTGGACTGATACCGCGTGGCAGATATCTGTCTGGTATCGATACCGACCGCTGGCGCGCCTAGGGCAGCAGGATCGGGCCGACTCCGGGTATCGCGTTGGCGCGCGCCTGTGCCTTCAGCGCAGCCGCGGCGTCGCGGCCGTTCTCGCCCGTTCGCGACATGCGGGCGGCAATCAGCCCGGCGACCAGTGGGGTGGAGAACGACGTCCCGCTCCACCGGGCCATGCCTTCGAAGATGGCCCGGCCAGGCCTGAGCGGCGGCTCCTGGTACGTGTACTCCCCGACGGGAAACGCGTTGATCAGGTCTTCGCCCGGGGCGTACACGTCGACCCAGCCGGCGTGGTTGCTGAAGCCGGCCCGGCTGCGCCAGTCGCCGGCGAGTGCACCAACCCCTTCGGCCCAGGGCGCGGCCGCCGGCCAGAACGGGACCGAACCGCCGTTGTTGCCCGCGGCCGCTACCACCGCGACGCCCTTGTGCTGCGACAGCAACGTCTGGGCGAATGCGCCGAAGCTGAGCAGGCCACCGCCGCGGTGGGTCTCGGTGCCGGCCGACATCGTGATGATGTCGGGGGAGTCATGGCTAAGCACCCGGTACAGGACTCTCACCAGTTCCGACTCGAACGACGCACCCTTCCGCCGGAACACACTTCGGACGTGTACCTGGCAGCGCGGAGCCATCGACCGCACGACCCCGGCGACGAACGTGCCGTGGCCGGCGTACGGGCCAAGCCTGCGGACCCGCCCATTCACAATCGCCGGGTCGGGCTGTCCGGTAACCCCCTGGAGCCACGGATGCAGGCCGACCGCGTGGGCGTCGAAGCCGGTGTCGATGACAACCACCCGGACGCCGTCACCTGCCGCCCGGTCGTCCCTGATACCGGGATCCGGCGGGGTCCACGCCGGCACCACCTCGGGCTCGGTGGCAGGGCAGTGCCCGCCGGCACCGAACCCATCGTTGCTTATCGAGATGAGGTAGTCGTGGGCGGCGATCCCCGGTCCGAAGGCGGCCATGACGTCGTGAAGGGCCGTCGGTGTGCCCCGGTCGTCCGGGAGCTCCAGGAGAGACACGCCCGGTGTGACCCCCGACACGCCCGCCCGATCGCGCTCGCCGCCCAGTAGCACCTTGACGTCCGCTAGGTACTCATCTCGAACCAGGATGTGGCCTCTGCGGAAGAAGAACCGGTTCGGTTGCACCGGTTCGGGCTCACCGCCGTCGCCCGGCCCGCGCTGGGCAAAAGCCTCGGCCTCGGCCTCGGGCTGCGGGCCGAGCTCGACCTCGTCGCCGTACTCGTCGAAAATCAGGTTGATCTGAAACTCTTGCGGAGTCTGTGGATCTGGGTATCGTCCGGGTCCTTGTTGTGCTGGCATCTGCCTCTCCTACCTTCACGCGGGGAGATTGCTGCTTAGGCTGGGATCGTGGTGCAGGTCGACCATCTGCTCTCGCTCACGCTCTCGAGGCCGGCGGACGCGCTCGCGCAGGCGAATCAGCTGCTCGAGCAAGATCTGGACCCCAACGCGGCCTCGATCGCCCGGCAAGCCCGGGCGATCGTGCTGCGCGACACGGGCCGCGCTGACGAGGCCATCGCCGAGCTGCGGACCGCACTGCGGTTGGCCAGGCTGTCCGGGGCGCGCGAACGCATTGCCGACGTCCAGGCAACGCTCGGCCTGACCCTTGGTCTGGTCGGTCGCACGGTGGCCGGCCTGGCGGCACTGGACGGTGCTGTCGCTGCAAGCCGGGGCGTCCTTGCCGGACGGATTTGACCCGCCGGGGAGATCTGTTGGCGACGCTCGGCCGGCACGAGGCGGCGCTTGCCGATCTCGGCCGGGCCATTACCCTCCTGCACCGCGGTGGGGACCAGGTCTGGGAGGCTCGGGCCCGCAACCACCGGTTCCTGGTCCACGTTGCGCGTGGGCAAGCCGCCCGGGCCGACCGGGACCTGGTCGTGGCGGCGCGCCTGTTCGCCGCGAACGGGCAGGAGCTGGAGTCCACGATGGCCGTGCACAACCGCGCGGACGTGGCCTTCCATCTGGGGGACTTGCCAGCGGCCCTCGAGTTTCTTGATCGAGCCGCAGCCGGGTACGCCGCGCTTGGGGTGCCAATGCCGGAGGTGGCACTGGACCGCAGTGCGGTTCTGCTGGCCGCAGGCCTGGCCACCGAGGCTTTGACCAGCACCGACGAAGAGATACGGCGCCACATCGAGCGGGGCGGGGAGGCAACCCAGACCGCGGAGCTGCTCTTTGCCGCGGCTCGGTCGGCACTGGCCGCCGGGCGCGCAGATCGGGCCGGTGAACGAGCGGCGGCGGCCCGCGACCTGTTCCACAAACAGCGCCGGGGCTGGTGGGAGGCGCGGGCCTCCTTTGTAGTCCTGCAGGCCCGGTATGCGGCCGGCGAGCGCGGCGATCGGTTGCGTGCTCAGTCCGGCCGGCTCGCCGATCTTCTCGAGCAGCTGCACGCCAGGGAGGCACCGGCGGCCCACCTGTTGGCCGGCCGGCTCGCTGCCGGTCAGGGACGCACGCTGGACGCCGACCGACACCTGGCCGGTGCCGCTCGCTTTCGCCACCGTGGCCCAAGCTTCGGGCAGCCGGCGGGTTGGCTCGCGCACGCGCTCCGAGCCGAGATGCGTGGTGCCACGGCAGCCGTGCTGATCGCCTGCCGTCGTGGGCTGCACGCCGCAGCTGAACACCAGCCCAGCCTCGGGGCCCCGGAGCTTCGCGCCCATGCCGCGGCCTACGGAACTGAGCTCGCCGCGATCCCGCAGCGATACGCCGTCCGGCGCGGCGATGCCCGGATGTTGCTGGAGTGGAGCGAGCTGTGGCGGGCCAGCGCACTCGCGGTTCCCGCGGCACGGCCGCCCGATGATCGCGAGTCGGCCGCCGAGCTCGCCGCATTGCGTGAGGTGGTACGCCGCCTCGACGCCGCCCGGGCCACGAATGCCCCGACCGCCAGGCTGGACCAGGATCGACGGCGACTCGAGGCGGCGGTTCGGGCTCGAACCCGACGGACTACCGGGACCGGGCCACTGCGGACCGGTGACCACGCTCAGAGCCGTTCCGACCTGGCCAACGTGATCGACGGGCTGGGGCAACACCGGCTGGTCGAGCTCACCACCGTGGACAACGTCCTGTATGCGACGACGGTGGTTGGTCGTCGGGTCCGCTGCTACCGGGTCGGCCCGCTGGCCGCCGCTGTTCGCGAGGTAGATCTGGCGCTGTTCGTACTGCGACGCCTTGCGCACGGACGGCCACCGCCCAACGCGTCGGCCACCATCGAGCGCGCTGCCGAGATGCTGGAGCAGGCTTTGCTGGGCCCGGCCATAGCTGATCTTGCCGGCGCACCGGTCGTCGTCGTGCCACCCAGCCAGTTGCCCAGCGCACCCTGGGGTCTGCTTCCGAGCCTGCGCACGTCGCCCGTTGTTGTCGCGCCATCGGCCCGGCTGTGGTTGCGGGCGGAGCAGCTGACGGTCCCGCGACGCCGGCGGGTGGCGCTGGTGATCGGGCCGGGCTTGGACGGTGGTGTGACCGAGGTGAAGGAGATCGGCGCGAGCTATCCCGATGCGGTTGTCCTGAGCGAGGGGCAGGCCACGGCGGACCGGACGTTGGCGGTGCTCGACCGGGCCTGGCTTGCCCACGTCGCTGCGCACGGCGTCTTTCGCCGGGAGAATCCGCTGTTCTCGTCGATCTCTCTCGACGACGGCCCGCTGACCGGGTACGACCTGGGTCGGCTCCGGCGTACCCCGCTGAGGTTGGTCCTGTCCAGCTGCGAGTCGGCGGTAGCCGCTGCGGTCGGTGCGGACGCTCTGCTGGGGATGGCCAGCGTACTGATGTCGCTGGGCACATCGAGCATCCTGGCCAGCGTCGTTCCAGTCAACGACACTGCGACCGCGCGCCTCATGGTGGGGTTTCACGAGCACCTACGGGCTGGGCTGTCATTTGGTGAGGCGCTGGTAGCCGTTCGGGCTGCTGTCGATGGCGACCCAGTCTCGGTGGCGACCGCGTGCTCGTTCGTGGCGCCCGGCCGGTGAACCCCCCTCGTGTCCGGTAGACGACGGTGAGCCTCGGCCGCCATCACCTCCTCACAGCCAGAACCAGGACGTCAGCACCCGGACTCCAGCGACCGTTCGGCACCGCACCCGGGCCGGACCCGGTGGCACTCCGATGACCAGGAACCGCCCAAGCTCGTCCACATCCAGATCCTGGACGCCCCCGTCGGCGCGTTCGAGGACGCTGCCCTCCGCGAGCGCTCCACTAATCTGGCCAGTCGCACACAGCTGGTCGGCCTGCTCACTGATTTCCAGCTCGACCTGGACACCGCCACCACGGAACGACAGCAGCCGGGGTTCGACCGGCTGGCGCGGGCCGGTACGCACCGCGTCGAATGCCAGCGTGGCCTCCGCGGCCGCCGAGTCGGCCACCAGCGCGGCAAGCTCACCGTCTAGATCCCGGGTGGTGTACGCCGCCTTGGCAGCGGCGTACACGGCTTCCGGCACCGGATCCGTCTCGTTGGCGAGCCGTCGGAGATGCGCAATGTCCCGAGCGTCCTTATCGTTCATTCCAGCCATCTCCTAGCCGGGTCCCGGCCGAGGTCTCGGACGGGTACACCACGGACGCCAAGGCCCTGCGGAGTACCTCAAGACATCTCTGGCGAGTTGGGCCGATGCTGCCGATCCGCATGTCGAGCGCCGCGGAAACCTCCGCGTAGCTGGGCGGGGGATCGGCCATCAGAGCACGCAGGAGGCACTGGCACCGCGGCGGAAGATCGGTAAAGGCGCGCCACAGGGCGGCGTCGCGCTCGTCGCGGATCAGCGCATCGTCCAATCCACCAACGGTGCCGGGTAACTCGTCCAAGCTGTCGGAGCTGACGGTTCGTGCGCTGCGCCGCAGGGCGGTCAGACACTCTCGGCGCAATGTCGTGACGAGCCAGGCGCCGACGTGCTCGGGATCGCGCAGGCGGTCGAGGTGTTCGACCAGTCGCAGCCACGTCGTCTGAACGGCGTCGGCTGCATCAGCGTGGCTCAGTCGCATCCCCGCGCGCCACGGACCACAGCAGACCGGTGTAACGATCCGTGAGCGCCGCCCATGCCTCGTAGTCACCGGCACTCGCTCGGCTCACGAGCGCTCGGTTGTCCAGCTTGCTCACCGAGTCCATGGTGATCCTTGGGCTGTTGGCGTCGGCGACTTCGGATCCGTGCGTCGGGGCTGTCGCCAACGGATGAGAGGCGGTCGCAGCCGGATAGATACACGCCAAACCCCTCGATCGCCGGTTTACCACCAGAAGGGGACGACGACGAGCCCTTTGCGATGTATCAGGGGCCGGATTGGTGACTCTGCTCCGACGTGGCTGAACGGGGTCCGTGAAGCCCTCGCTGTGCCCGATCTATCTTGGGGGACCTGTCATGCCCGAGCGCGTCGACATCAACATCGCGACCAAGGAAGAGTTGGCGACCCTTCCCGGAGTCGGGGAGACCATCGCCGAGAACATCACCGTCTTTCGCGCGGAGCACGGGCGCTTTGCCGCGATCGACGAACTACTCGACGTCGAGGGCATCACAAGGCGACTGCTCAAAAGGCTGCGTGGGCTGGTGACCGTCGATACCGGACCGAGCGGCTCGCCGATGCCGGAGTCGGTCGACATCCAGCTCAGCAGCACCTCCGGCGGCGACTTCACCGAGCATTCCGTGACGATCGCGGGGGTCCGACGAGTGGAGCGCGATGAGGAGGCACAAGATCTCCCGTTCGCCAGCTCGGCGCCAACGGACCGCACCGGACTCGCCACGCTGACCATCCCGGCGCGGTCGACAATCATCGGTCAGGTCACCCTGCGGGCGACCGCACCCGACGGCGAGCTGCTCAAGAGCGAGAGCCAGGCCGGCGCATCGCTGCCACGGAAACGTGACACTTGACGTCGAACCGCGCACCCCGGGAACTACCCAGCCGAACACCGACCCCGGTGCCGGCAAGCCGGCACGGGTGCGGGGACGCGTGATCGACTCGGCAGGTCGCCGACCGGCCGCGGCCGTTCAGGTCGTGCTGTGGGCAGCCGAGACGGAGAATCCCGCACCAGCCGACTTCCGCGCCCTCACCGTGTCCACGACCGATTCGCGTGGGCACTTCACCGGGCCGTACCCGGTAGGGGTGTTCTCGTCGGCCCACGCCACGATTGGACTCGAGACGGCTCCGGCCAACGTGCCCGTGCGTCTACTGGACGACGG
>JAKEEW010000507.1 GCA_022616375.1 Sporichthyaceae bacterium | reverse complement strand
TTCGTGCGCCACAAGGAGGTGCGGATCCACGCGGTGTGCACGTCGTCGGGACTGACCAGCCGGCACGTCGCCGACCGCTACGGCGCGCGGTACTGCGCCAGCGCCGCCGCCGAGATCCTGGCCGACCCGGAAGTTCACGCCGTCCTGATCGCCACCCGGCACAACCTGCACGCCTCGCTGACGCTGGACGCCCTGCGCGCCGCGAAATCGGTGTTCGTGGAGAAGCCGCTGGCGCTCACCGAAGATTCTCTGGCGGCCGTGGTGGAGGTGGCGGCCGCGGCCGGTGCCCCCGGTCTCATGGTGGGGTTCAACCGGCGGTTCGCGCCCCTGGCGGTCCAATGCGCCGAGTTCTTCGGCGGCCGGACCCGGCCTCTGAGCCTGACCTACCGGGTGAACGCCGGCGCGCTGCCGGTGGATAGCTGGATCCTGGATCCGGCGGTCGGTGGCGGCCGGATCGTGGGAGAGGTCTGCCACTTCGTGGACCTGATCTGCTACCTGACCGGCGCCACGCCGGCCAGGATCTTCGCCGAGCAGATCCTCCCGGCCGGCGATCGCGGGCGCGACCGCGACGCGGTGAGTGTCACCCTGCGGATGTCCGACGGGTCGTTGGGCACGATCCAGTACCTCTGCAACGGAGACGCCAGCGTCTCGAAGGAGTATCTCGAGGTCTTTGGTGGCCAGCGGGCCGCCGTGCTCGACAACTTCCGATCGCTCGCCCTGCACGCCGGCAACCGTCGTCGCAAGCGGTCGCTGCTGAACCAGGCGAAAGGCCACGCCGAGGAAGTGGAGGCCTTCGTCCGGGCGCTGGCCAGCGGCACGCCGATGCCGATCGCTCCGGCAACACTGGCAGCCGTGACCCAAACCACCTTTCTCATCCATCAGAGTCTCGAGACCGGCGGCGTGGTGCCGTATGAACCGCCCACCCGGGCGTCCGGCCTTACGTGACCGACCCCGGGCCGAATCCCACCGGAGCCGCACGAGTTTACCGGGACGCGCTGCTGGACCAGGCGCCCCGGGTCCTGAGCCTCATGGACCGTGAGCCCTTGAGCCCGACCGCTGGTTGCTGCGACCGGAC
>JAKEEW010000506.1 GCA_022616375.1 Sporichthyaceae bacterium | reverse complement strand
TCGAGAGTCGCCATAGCTCCACTATCGACTCATCCTTCGCCTTGCCGGACGCCGTCTGGATCGCCGCCCGCATCCACCAAGACTTGGGAGACACACCCTAGCCCGGCGCGGGCCAGCGCGATCATGTCGCCGCCGATCCCGCAGCCAGGGTCGGCCACTCGGCGGACCCCGGCGCCGGCGTACCGGCGGGCCCGGAGCTCGGCCACCGCGGCCCGGGTGGACTGCTCGAGCCCGGCCGGGGTGAAGAGCATCTGATCGGCCAGCGCGGCGAACTTGGGTCGGGCCCGGCGGCGCACCTGCGCTTGGGTAAGCGCGGCTGCCGTGATCTCAGCCGGGAACGACCTGCGCAGCTGCTTGGTGAGCTCGAGGGGATCGTCCGATCCGGTGAGCGCGTCCTCGGCCGCGGCGAGCGCGGCCCGGCCCTGCACGGTGCCGATCAGAGCCAGGAACGCGTCATGATCCATCGAGCCCCTCTCCCGAGGATGGAGCCCTCCGCTGGCACTCGTGTTGACTGAGTGCTAACGATTCTCCTAGTGTTCAGCATTGGCACTCTCACCCCGAGTGTGCCAACGCGACGGGTCGGTCTGGCACCCGCGACGACAGTCCGCACGTCGCCCCAACCATTGCACGCCTCTATGACATCTCCGGAGGGGGAGGTCAGATCGTGACGACGACCGCCACCAAGGTTGCCATCAAACCGCTCGAGGACCGCGTTGTGGTCCAGCCGCTCGACGCCGAGCAGACCACCGCGTCTGGCCTGGTGATCCCGGACACCGCCAAGGAGAAGCCCCAGGAGGGCGTCGTCCTTGCGGTTGGCCCCGGGCGCTGGGACGAGGACGGCGAGAAGCGCATCCCGCTCGACGTTCAGGTCGGCGACATCGTCCTGTATAGCAAGTACGGCGGAACCGAGATCAAGTACAACAACGAGGAGTACCTCGTGCTCTCGGCCCGCGACCTGCTTGCCATCGTCGAGAAGTGACTTCGCGCGGCGACGCGCTCACCACGTGACAACCGCCCCGGCGGCCCGGCTCCGGGTCCCGGGGCGGTGCGCTTAGCTGCCTACATCTAGAGGGGACATCACCCAGACCATGTCGAAAATGCTGCAGTACAGCGAGGACGCCAGGCGTGCGCTCGAGCGCGGCGTCAACGCGCTCGCCGACACCCTGAAGGTGACCATCGGCCCGCGCGGACGCAATGTACTGATCGACAAGAAGTTCGGCGCACCTACGATCACCAACGACGGCGTCACCATCGCCCGCGAGATCGAGCTGGAGAACCGGTCGGAGAACATCGGCGCGCAGCTGGCCAAAGAGGTCGCCACCAAGACCAACGACGTCGCCGGCGACGGCACCACCACCGCGACCGTGCTGGCCCAGGCGATGGTCCGCGAGGGACTGCGCAACGTGGCCGCCGGCGCGAACCCGATGGCGATGAAGCGCGGCATGGACAAGGCGGTCGAGGCGGTAGCCGCCCGGCTCGCCGAGGTGGCCAAGCCGGTGGAGACCAAGGAGTCCATCGCCAGCGTGGGGGCCATCTCTGCCCGGGACGCCTCGATCGGTGAGCTGATCGCCGAGGCGATGGACAAGGTGGGCAAGGATGGGGTGATCACTGTCGAGGAGTCCAACACCATGGGCCTCGAGCTGGAGTTCACCGAGGGCATGCAGTTCGACAAGGGCTACATCTCGCCGTACTTCGTCACCGACACCGAGCGGATGGAAGCGGTCCTCGAGGACGTCTACCTGCTCATCAACCAGGGCAAGGTCTCCTCGGTAGCCGACCTGCTTCCGGTGCTGGAGAAGGTCGTCCAGGCCGGGAAGCCGCTGCTGATCATCGCCGAGGACGTCGAGGGCGAGGCGCTGTCCACCCTGGTGGTCAACAAGATCCGTGGCACGTTCACGTCGGTCGCGGTCAAGGCGCCCGGGTTCGGCGACCGGCGCAAGGCGATGCTGCAGGACATCGCGGTGCTCACCGGCGGCCAGGTGGTCGCACCCGAGGTCGGGCTCAAGCTCGACCAGGTCGGGCTCGACGTGCTCGGCACCGCCCGACGGGTGGTGGTGACCAAGGACACCACCACGGTCGTCGACGGCAGCGGCAGCGCGGACGGCGTGAAGGCCAGGATCGCCGAGATCCGCGGCGAGATCGAGCGCACCGACTCGGACTGGGATCGGGAGAAGCTGCAGGAGCGGCTGGCGAAGCTGTCCGGCGGGGTCTGCGTGATCCGGGTCGGAGCGGCCACCGAGGTCGAGCTCAAGGAGCGCAAGCACCGCCTGGAGGACGCGATCTCGGCCACCCGCGCGGCCGTCGAGGAGGGCATCGTCGCCGGTGGCGGCGCTGCCCTGATACACGCCGTGTCGGTGCTCGACGGCAATCTCGGGCTGACCGGCGACGAGGCGACTGGGGTAGGGGTAGTCCGCCGGGCGGCCGACGAGCCGCTGCGCTGGATCGCGCAGAACGGCGGCCAGGAGGGCTACGTGATCGTGCACAAGGTCCGCGAGCTCGGTACGGACGAGGGCTACAACGCGCTGACCGAGCAGTACGTCGACTTGGTCGCGGCCGGGATCATCGACCCGGTCAAGGTGACCCGGTCGGCCCTGCAGAACGCCTCCTCGATTGCCGGCATGCTGCTGTCCACCGAGACCGTAGTGGTGGACCGGCCGGAACCGGTCGAGCCGGAGGGGCACGGCCACTCGCACGGCGGGCACGGCCACTCGCACTAACCCGCACTCACCCGCACTCACGCCGATCGGGGCCGGGAAGGACTGTGGTCCTCCCCGGCCCCGATCGCGTTCCCGTCTCGCCCACCTGGCGGGCGTACGCTCCATGATCGCCGTTTTCATGATCCCTCGCCGTCGCGACCAGGGCAAATGACCATAAGGGATCATGAAAACGGCGATCATGAAACGAGACTCGGCAGGTTGCGGCCGGCGAGCGGCCTGTAGGCGGCGGGTTGCGGTCTGCGGGCGGCGGGATCGCTCAGTTGGCGGAGCCGCCGTGCCCTAAAGGGTGATGGCCCGGTGTGCCGATGCTCTCAGAGCGGGGACTCGCATCTCTCGGCTCGGGCCGAGCTTCGGTGGCAAGGAGGGGGCACGGTGACGTCTGTACTGGTCTGTGACGGTTCGCCACTCGTACGGGAGGGTTTCCGGCGGGCGCTGGCCGGTCTTCCCGGTCTTGATCGAGTGCTGGCGGTACCGACGGCCGAGACGCTCGTCGCCCGCTGGACCGGTGATCGTCCGGATCTCGCGCTGCTGGACGCCAGGCTGCCCGGGATCGGCGGGGTGGAAACCGTGCGCCGGGTGGTTCGCGCAGATCCGAGCGCCCGCGTAATGATGCTGACCATGCCAGACGACGAGGAGACCGTGATGGCGGCGGTAGCCGCGGGCGCACGCGGCTACCTCTACAAGAACGCCTCCAGGGCCGAGGTGCGCACCACCGTCTCGCAGATCTTGGTGGAGTCCTCCGCCATGGTGGTCTCGCCGTACTCCCGCCCGGTGCCGCGCGGCGGCCGGCCGATGCTGACCGAGCGCGAGCTCGAGGTGCTGGCCGGGATGTGCGAGGGACGGTCCAACGCGGAGATCGGCCGGTCCCTGTTCCTGTCCGAGGACACCGTGAAGACGCACGCCCGCCGGCTGTTCAAGAAGCTCGGCGCGGTCGACCGGGCGCACGCCGTCGCGCTGGGCTACCGCTGGGGCCTGGTGCGCTGATCGTTTCAACGCCGCCCGGCGCGCGGGTTGGCGGAGTGCGGGTTTCGGCGCGCCGGGGCCGGTAGGATAAGCGCCATTCCTCCACCTCGGCGGTCGGCGTTTGCCGGGCGCGGTCTCCGTCATACCGGAAGGCGCGAATGGACGAGAAGTTCGCCACCCTCGGCTATACGTTCGACGACGTCCTGCTGCTCCCGGCGGAGTCCGACGTTATTCCCAGCGAGGTCGACACCTCGTCGCGGCTGACCCGCACGATCAACGTGGGCATCCCGCTGGCCTCCTCGGCGATGGACACCGTCACCGAGGCGCGGATGGCGATCGCCATGGCCCGGCTCGGCGGGGTGGGTGTGCTGCACCGCAACCTGGCCGCGACCGAGCAGGCCCACCAGGTGGATCTGGTCAAGCGGTCCGAGGCCGGGATGATCAGCCACCCGATCACGATCGGACCGGGTGCTTCGCTCGCCGAGGCGGACGCGTTGTGCGCCCAATACCGGATCTCCGGGGTGCCGGTCGTGGACGAGCAGGGCCTGCTGCTTGGCATCGTGACCAACCGGGACCTGCGCTTCGAGCCCGACCACAACCAGCTGGTAGGCGCGGTGATGACCCCGATGCCGCTGGTCACCGGTGAGGTCGGGATCACCGGCGAGCACGCGATGGCGCTGCTGCGCCGGCACAAGGTGGAGAAGCTGCCGCTGGTCGACGCCGAGGGCCGGCTGGCCGGGCTGATCACGGTCAAGGACTTTGTGAAGACCGAGCAGTTCCCGACCGCGACCAAGGACCCGCGCGGCCGGCTGGTGGTCGGTGCCGCGGTCGGGGTCGGCGAGGACGCGTTCAGCCGGGCCATGCTGCTGGTCGACGCCGGAGTGGACTTCCTGGTCGTGGACACCGCGCACGGGCACGCCCGCGCGGTCATCGACATGGTGGTCAAGATCAAGGCGAATGCCGGCGTCGATGTGGTCGGCGGCAACGTGGCCACCAGGGCGGGTGCCCAAGCGCTGGTGGACGCGGGCGCGGACGGCATCAAGGTCGGGGTCGGGCCGGGTTCGATCTGCACCACCCGGGTGGTGGCCGGGGTCGGGGTCCCGCAGGTGACCGCGATCGCCGACGCGACAGCGGTGGCCAGGCCGGCCGGCGTGCCGGTGATCGGCGACGGCGGGCTGCAGTACAGCGGCGACATCGCCAAGGCGATCGTGGCCGGCGCCGACACGGTGATGCTCGGCTCGCTGCTGGCCGGCTGCGAGGAGAGCCCGGGCGAGCTGCTGTATGCCGGTGGCAAGCAGTTCAAGTCCTATCGCGGGATGGGCTCGCTCGGCGCGATGCGTTCGCGTGGGCAGCAGGGCTCCTACTCCAAGGACCGGTACTTCCAGGACGACGTGCTCTCCGACGACAAGCTGGTGCCGGAAGGCGTCGAGGGCCAGGTGCCCTACCGCGGGCCGCTGGCCGCGGTCGCGCACCAACTGATCGGCGGGCTGCGCGCGGCGATGGGATACTGCGGGGCGCCGAGCATCCCGGAGCTGCAGGCTCGCGGCCGGTTCATCCGGATCACCGCGGCCGGGCTGCGGGAGAGCCACCCGCACGACGTGCTGATGTCGATCGAGGCGCCGAACTACCAGAGCCGGTAGCGGCACCAGCCGGGCTGGTGGCGGCACCAAAACCAAGCCGGTAGCGGGGGCACCAACCGAGCCGGCGGCGCGACCGCCAAGGAGGATCCGTGGCCGAGATCGAGATCGGGCGAGGTAAGCGCGGCCGGATCGCCTACGGCTTCGACGACGTGGCAGTGGTGCCCAGCCGGCGGACCAGAGACCCGGAAGAGGTCTCCATCGCCTGGCAGATCGACGCGTACCGGTTCGAGCTGCCGCTCGCGGTTGCCCCGATGGACTCGGTGGTCTCCCCGGCCACCGCGATCACGATCGGCCGGCTCGGCGGCCTCGGGGTGCTCGACCTGGAAGGCCTGTGGACCCGCTACGACGATCCGGAGCCGCTCCTGGCCGAGATCGCCGGGCTCAGCGAGGCCGCGGCCACCCGGCGGATGCAGCAGATCTACGCCGAGCCGATCAAGGAAGACCTGATCGGCCAGCGGATCAAGCAGGTCAAGGACGCCGGGCTCGTGGTGGCGGCCGCGCTGTCGCCGCAGCGCACCGGCCGCTACTACAAGGCGGTCGTCGATGCCGGAGTGGATCTGTTCGTGATCCGCGGCACCACCGTCTCGGCCGAGCACGTGTCCGGCCGGGCCGAGCCGCTGAACCTCAAGCAGTTCATCTACGAGCTCGACGTCCCGGTCATCGTGGGCGGTTGCGCGACCTACCAGGCTGCGCTGCACCTGATGCGCACCGGCGCGGCCGGGGTGCTGGTCGGCTTCGGCGGCGGGTCGGCGCACACCACCAGGGACGTGCTCGGGGTGACCGTGCCGATGGCCAGCGCGGTGGCCGATGTGGCGGCGGCCCGGCGGGACTACCTCGACGAGTCGGGCGGCCGGTACGTGCACGTCATCGCGGACGGCGGGATGCGCACCAGCGGCCACATCACGAAGGCGATCGCGTGCGGCGCGGACGCGGTGATGGTGGGCTCGCCGCTGGCCAGAGCGCAGGAAGCGCCGGGTCGCGGCTGGCACTGGGGTTCGGAGGCACATCACGCCGAGCTGCCCCGGGGTGCCCGGGTGGAGGTCGGCACCGTGGGCTCCCTGGAGCAGATCCTGCTCGGTCCGGCCACCAGCGCGGACGGCACGATGAACATCTTCGGGGCGTTGCGGCGGGCGATGGCCACCACCGGATACTCCGAGCTCAAGGAATTCCAGCGGGTCGAGGTCATGGTCCGGCCGTAATCACCGACCCAGGTCCGATCCAGCCTCGGACCTGCCTTGGACCTGCCTTGGACCTGCCTGGGTCCGGCCGGATCCGGCGACGATCGGATAGCGTCGGCGCATGCGCGAACGCCTGCAGCGGTTGCGGAGCAAGGCCGCCGAGTCGACCAACCGGCTCCGTGACGCGGCCGGCTCGGTCCGCAACGGCGGCACTCGGGCGCAGGGCGGTCTCCCAGCCGGTCCGGACCCGACCGGTGGCGAAGGTACGCCGCTGGCCAGCCCGGTGGTGCAGGCGGAGCCGCAGGTGTCGCGCTCGGCCGTGCCGCCCGCGCTGCGGGCCGCCAGCGAGTGGGCCTGGCGGCTGCTGGTGCTCACCGCGGCGGTAGGGGTCGGGCTCTGGCTGCTGATCCGGCTGCGGTTGATCGTGTTCCCGGTCATCGTGGCGCTGTTCCTGTGCGCGCTGCTGGCCACTCCGGTGCGCCGGCTCACCGATCGCGGGATGTCTCGCGGTTACGCCACCCTGACCGTGGTGCTGTCCAGCCTGATCGGTGTGATCACGGTGCTGGTGCTGCTCGGTTCGGCCATCTCCGCCGGAGTGCGCGACGTCGGGGTCAACGCCACCAGGGGCATCGACGAGATCCGGTCCTGGTTGATCAACGGACCGCTCAAGCTCAACGAGGCCGACCTGAAGGACCTCGGCACCACCATCGGCAACGCGGTCGAGGCCAACCGGGAGCGGATCGCCACCGGCGCGCTGCATAGTGCCACGCTCCTGGTCGAGGTCATCGCCGGCGGCATCCTGGCGCTGTTCGTGACCATCTTCCTGCTCTACGACGGGCCGCGGATCTGGCGCTGGTGCGTGGGCCTGTTCCCGCGCGTATCCGCGCCGCACCTGGACGAGGCCGGCCGGCGGGCCTGGTCCGCGCTCTCCGGTTATGTCCGCGGCACGATCGCGGTCGCGTTCGTGGACGGTTTCTTCATCGCGCTCTGGCTGCTGATCCTGCGGGTGCCGCTGGCGATCCCGCTGGGCGTGCTGGTGTTCTTCGGCGGCTTCGTGCCGCTGGTCGGCGCCTTTGTCACCGGCATCCTCGCCGTGCTGGTCGCGCTGGTCACCAAGGGCTTC
>JAKEEW010000505.1 GCA_022616375.1 Sporichthyaceae bacterium | reverse complement strand
GGCCTGCCTGGTGGACTTTCGCCATCCGCACGAGGTTGAGCTCACCGGAGTCGACCGGCTGCCGGAGCCGCCGCCACCGAGGTTGGTCCGCCTGCCGCTGTTCAACACCGAGCACGACGTGTTCACCGCGGTGAGCGCCCTGATCACCGGCCGGGCCGGGCCCGAGGTGGCCGACGTGCTGCGCGATGACCATGCCAGCGGCGGCGCGGTGGTGGTGATGCGCGAGCTCTACCGCTGGTTCGTGACCGCTCCGGTCGCCCAGCAGGCCTTCGCCTCGGCGCTGCGCCTGGTCGCCGCCGCCGACGCGCTGCCGCTGCTGTTTCACTGCACGGCCGGCAAGGACCGCACCGGCTGGCTCGCCGCGGTGATCCAGAGCGCGCTCGGCGTCGTCCGTGGCGCGGTCGTCGAGGACTATCTGCGTACCAATGACCTCAACGCCGAAGGCACCCGGCACGTCCTCGCCTCGGCCCGCGACCGGGTCGACGATCCTGCTCTGCTGCTGCCGCTGCTCGAAGCCCGTCCGGACTATCTCGAGGCCGCCTTCGCCGAGGTCGACCGCAGCTTCGGCGACCTGGACGGCTACCTGCGCGCCGGCCTCGGCCTCGACGACGCCGAGCTGGCCGCTGTGCGCACCACCCTCCTCACGTAGTGTCCCGCGCTGTATATGCGCCGCCTCGGTCATGACGACGGCAGACAACGGGCCGCCAAGATCATCGAGGTGCCTGGGTGTCGCGGCCTGGCACCGAATGTGATATTTCCCTCACCGCGCGGCGACGAGTCCCGGGTCCCCCCTCCTCCAGCAATATGATGATGGCGCATAAATATGCGCCATCATCATGAGCCGGGAAACAGGCTATACCGGCGGGTCGCCACCTCTGAGTGACTAAGCCGGCACTCTAGGTGACTGACGCTCCAGGTGGCCGGGAGCCCTGGGGTTATGCGGCAGCATGAGCGTCGGCCCAGGCGGCGGCGGCGATGCGGGCGACGAGCTGGCACGCCGCGTCGTCATGGTCGCCGGTGGCCAGCGGAGTAGTCATACAGACCGCGAGCACAAAGGGCTCCGCGTCGTCCGGGAACACCACGCCCGCGCTGTGCCGTAACCCGCTGACCCACCCATTCTTGTGCGCCACCCGGGTCC
>JAKEEW010000504.1 GCA_022616375.1 Sporichthyaceae bacterium | reverse complement strand
TCCTGGAGCAGTCCAGAGCGGGGGGCCGGTTTGCTATGTCAGGGGCTAGTCGACCGGCTGGGACTGGTCGACCGGGAACCGTTTCGTTACCCGGTGCAGGCGTCGAATGCGTCGCCGAACTCCGTGTCATCGGCTCCACCACGGTGCAGTTCCTCCCCGAGGAACCCCCACGCATCGTCCGTTGTGAGCAGCCGGCGCCCGTCCGCACAGTCCTGAATGCCGGGGAAGGTCAATCCGCCGCCGGCTTCGGTGCACCCTTGGTCGATCGCCTCGGGGATCGGCTGGCCGACGACGAGCACCTCGCTGCACGGGCCGGCGCCCGACAGCGCATCGTCGAGATCCTCGGCGGCCTGGTCGAACGCGCCGAACACGATCACCGCACCGACCATCGACAGGGCCGCGGCCCCGACGCCGAGGATCGTGCCGGTGACCGCCATCCGCCCGTTGGTCGCGTTGCCACGTCTGACCCGGCCGCGGCCGGCCAGGCCGAGCACGATCGCGGCCAAAGCTAGCGGACCGGCGATCCAGAACGTGAGCGGCACGAGCCCGAACAGAATGCCGATGCCGCCGACGATGACGGCGGCCAGGCCGAGACCGTTGCGCGGCTCGGGCCGGTAGTAGCCGGGCGGGTGGTAGTCCTGGGGCGGGTAGGCGGGCGGCTGCCCGGGCGGTGGCTGCTGGCCCCATTGGGGCTGCTGCGGTGGTTGCGGTTCCCAACTGCTCATGGTTCCCCCTAGGTCTGGTTGAGTGCAGTTCGGCACGTTACGCGCGTCGCGCACGACCTGTGCCCCAATCGGCCGAAGATCACGTTTGTTATTTGGAGCAGGCTGGGCAGGATGTCTCGCCGTGTGCGGGTGAGATCAGCACCCCGGCGCCCAAGCAGGTCGGGCACAGCCCGGACGCACGGACCACCGGACTGTCGGCCACCCGGGGCGCTGAGCATCACCGAAACCGCCCCCCCGCATGCGAGCCCGAGGCTCACAGCGGGGGGCGGTCCTCCACGGTGGGTAGGCGAGAATCCCTTAGCGTCTGGTCGGGTCGCGTCCCTTTGGCCAGTTGTGCAGCAAGGCCCTC
>JAKEEW010000073.1 GCA_022616375.1 Sporichthyaceae bacterium | reverse complement strand
GCCTCCACGGTCGATGTTGCTTAGCAACACCGATCATGGACACCCTTCCTCATCGCACCAACGCGACACGCAGCCCTCGGAATAGATCGTCTAGTGACACGTTCTTTGAAAACGAGCACCATATGCACCACATGCCCAGCTCTCCCAGAAAGGGATGCGTGCTGTGACAAGAACCCGATTATCAGGCCGAGCATTAGGCCTCACGTTGGCTGTGGGGTTGGCGCTCGGCGGGGTCGCCGCGGTGGGGGTATCCCCGGCCGTTGCCGATCCGAACTCCGACCAAGCCCGGGCTGCGGACGGCGCAGTCAAGCTTGGCGAGCACGACCAGGAGCTGCTCGCGGAAGCGCTCGCCAGCGGCGAGCGCCAGGTCACCATCATGATTGCGACCAAACAGGGGGCTACCGAAGGCGTTGCCGCCGAGATCGAAGACCTCGGCGGATTCGTCGGCGCGGTGAACGACAAGCTCGGCTATGTCCGGGCCACGCTCTCGCCCGACGACGTGATCTCCGCATCGGCTCACGGCAGCGTGCTCGCGGTTGACCTCAAGGAAACCCTGAAGCTGCCCAACCCGAGGCCCGAGTCCTCGGGCAAGCACAGCGGTGGAGCCTCCACCGCGGCGACCGGTCCCGGACCGAGCACGCCCGACTCCAACCCGTTCATGCCGACCAGGGAAACCGGCGCAGTGCTGTTCAAGACACTGCACCCGACCTTCGACGGTCGCGGGATCACCATCGGCATCCTCGACTCCGGTGTCGACCTGGACCACCCGGCGTTGCAGACCACCACGACCGGTGAGCGGAAGATCGTCGACTGGGTGACCGCAACCGACCCGCTGCTCGAGGGCGACCTGAGCTGGCGGGCCATGTTGACGCAGGTCACCGGCCCGACGTTCACGTTCGCCGGGTCGACCTGGACCTCGCCGCCCGGGACGTTCCGGGTCAACCGGTTCACCGAGGCGGTGGCGGTCGGAGAGTTCGGCGGCGACGTGAACCGGGACGGCGACACGGTCGACCGGTTCGGCGTGCTGTACGACCCGGCGAACAACAACGTCTGGATCGACCACGACGGTGACTTCGACTTCACCGACGAGCCGATCATGCGGCCCTACCAGGAAGCGTTCCAGATCGGTCACTTCGGCGTGGACAACCCGGCGACGGACGTGGCCGAGACAGTCCCGTTCGTGGTCGAGTTCCGCGAGGACGTCGACCTGACACCGGCCGGACTGCCCGGCCAGGTCGCCGACTTCGTCAACGTCGGCATCGTGGCCGCGGCACACGGCAGCCACGTGGCCGGCATCACCGCGGCCAACGGGCTGTTCGGCGGCAACATGGACGGGGCGGCACCGGGCGCGAAGCTGGTGTCCTCCCGCGCCTGCTTGTTCAGCGGTGGCTGCACCAACGTCGCGCTGTTCGAGGGGATGGCCGACCTGGTCATCAACCGCGGCGTCGACGTGGTGAACATGTCCATCGGCGGCCTGCCCGCGCTCAACGACGGGGTAAGCGCCCGGACCACTCTCTACAACAACCTGATCAAGGACTTCGGGGTCCAGATCGTCATCTCGGCCGGCAACAGCGGCCCAGGGGTGAACACCCATGGCGACCCGGCCGCAGCGGCCGACGTCATCGCCGCCGGCGCCTCGATCTCCAAACAGACCTGGCTGGCCAACTACGGCTCGGTCGTGTCGGCGAACCTCAACATGTTCAACTTCTCCTCCCGTGGCCCGCTGGAGAACGGCGCGTTCAAGCCGAACGTGACCGCGCCCGGTTCGGCCATCTCGTCGGTACCGGTGTGGCAGCCGGGCCAGCCGGTCGCCGAGGCCGGCTACTCGCTGCCGGCGGGTTACGCGATGTTCAACGGCACCTCGATGGCCGCGCCGCAGACCGCGGGCGCCATCGCGCTGCTGCTGTCCGGAGGTAAGGCGTCGGGTCTGGACTTCAGCCCGGCCCAGATCCGGCAAGCGCTGTACTCGACCGCGAACTACAACTCCAGTGTTCCGGCGCTGGCGCAGGGCAACGGCCAGGTCTCACTCAACACCGCCTGGCTGCTGCTGCGGTTCACCAACATCCAGCCGCGCGACTACACCGTCGACGCACCGGTGTGCTCGCCGCTCTCGCAGTTCCTGACCGTGCCCAACCGTGGGTCCGGCATCTACAACAGGTGTGCGGCATCCGAGGGTGGGCACGCGCCCAACCAGCAGAAGTCGTACTCGGTGACGATCACCCGCAACTCCGGGCCGGCCGGTCACCGGATCCACCTGCTCTCACTCGTCGGCAACGACGGGACGTTCTCGGCTCCGTCCGTGGTCGACCTGCCGCTCGGCGTCGCCAAGACCATTACGGTCAAGGCCAAGCCGTCGATCGGTGCGCACAGCGCCGTGCTGCGAGTCGATGACGTCCTTTCGTCCGGCGTAGACCTGCGGATCATGAACGTGGTCGTCGCATCGAATGACCTTGCGGCGCCCGGGTTCGGCCACAGCACCTCGAGCTCGGTAGAGCGAAACCGGACCAAGTCCGTGTTCGTCACCGTCCCCGAGGGCGCGGCCGCGCTGCAGGTCAACCTGTCCGGCATCGCGGCTGGGAGCCAGACCCGCTGGATCGCGATCAACCCGTGGGGCGTCCCAACCGAGTCGACCTCGTCGTTGGTGTGCTACACCAACTTCTCCAACCCGGCCGACTGCAACCCGCTGGTGCGGTCCTACTCCGATCCGATCCCCGGCATCTGGGAGCTGGAGGTCGAGTCCCGCCGGACGTCGCCGCTGCTGAGCAACCCGTTCCAGCTGAGCGCAGTGACCCTCGGTGTGTCGGTGGAGCCGGAAACGATCGAGCTCAGCAATGTGCCGATCGGGGTCCCGCAGCCGCTGGCTTGGACGATCACCAACGACTTCGGTCCGGTGACGGTCCAGCCAACCGGTGGAGCGCTCGGAAGCGCGCTGGTGCAGCGTCCGACCATCGCGCACAACGAGCACCAGGAGTTCACCGTCGATGTGCCGGCGGGGGCGACCCGACTGGACGTGACCATCGGGAACACCAGCGACCTGGGTGCCGACCTGGACTTGACCGTCTTCAAGGACGGGGTCCAGGTAGCCCAGGACGCAGATGGTGACTCGGAGGAATCGGTCAGCATCGCGAACCCGGCAGCGGGCGAGTACGTCGTGGACATCCACGGCTTCGACGTGCCGGCCGGAACCACCGAATACGACTACCGTGACGTCTTCTTTGCCGCCGGGCTTGGCACCCTGACGGTAGCTGGCGGCCCGATAGCCCTGGGCGCGGGAGCCTCGGCTCCGGTCACCGGTTCGATCACAGCCGACGCCGCGGTCGCGGCCGGGCGCGTGCTGTTCGGTGACATGACCCTGGTCACCGCGGAGGGTGTGGTCGTCGGTCGTTCCGGCGTCGTGATTCTCAGCGTCGTCTAGCGGTCGGCACGGGTAAGGACGGGCACCGGATCGAGTTCTGGTCCGGTGCCCGTCCGTTGTTCGCTAGGGCTCGTAGGTAGTGATCTCCACGAGGTAGCCGTCCGGCTCGGTCGGCCGGCCAACCGGAGCGGACCTTTGTCAGAGCCAGCTGTCAGACTTTTGGGGCAGCCAGCCGGCACCGGCCAGCTACGCAGCGGCGCTAAGGAGCCTGGACACGATGGTCACCGGCGATGACGTTCGGCGGTTCGCGCTGTCCCTACCGCGGACCGAAGAGCATTGGTTGCGGGATCGGGCCAAGTTCAAGATCGGCCGGATCGTCTATGCCACGCTCTCGCCGGACGAGACCTCGATGGGGTTCGGCTTTCCGAAGGAGGAGCGGGCGGCCCTGGTGGCGGCCGAGCCGCACAAGTTCCACCTGCCAGCGGCGCGCGACATGCGCTACCACTGGGTGCGGGTCCAGCTGTCCGAAATCGACGAGACCGAGATGCGCGAGCTCGTGCTGGACGCTTGGCGGATGTGTGTGCCCAAAGCCGTCCGGGCGGCCTACGACGCGCAGCACACGGATGGTGGGCCTAAGTGGACTTGAACCACTGACCTCTGCCTTATCAGGGCAGCGCTCTAACCGACTGAGCTATAGGCCCGGGTGACCGATGCAGGATACCAACCTGCCCGGCCTCGCCAAAATAGGATCTCAATCCGCCTCGGTCAGGGTGATCTCGATCCCGCCGACCAGTCCGGACGACGCGTTGTAGAGGAACGCCCCAAGTGTGGCCAAACAGGTCACGACCAGCGTTTGCAAGATCGCGATGAGCCCGGCGAACTTCAAAACCCGGGACAGCGAGAACATCGTCTCGACGTCGACACCGCTGTTGTCGTTCGCTCCGCCGGTGATGTCTCCCACGGTCTGGCCGACCTCGGCAAAAACCCCCATCGCGTTCAGCACGCCCCAGAGCAGCGCAACCGCGATCAGCGTCACGATCGCCAAGGCGATGGCGAACAGGAACGAGATCTTCATCACGGTCCACGGGTCGACCTTGGACAGTCGCAACCGGGCCCGGCGCGGCCGGCGGCGGGGTTGGCGGGCTGGCGCCGGGGCCGGTTCGACCTGTGGCTCGTAGGCCGGCTCGGCCGGACTTGGCGAGGTCGCGATATCACGCGGGACGTCGCTGGCCGGCCGCCGCGGCGGGTCGAGCGGAGCGCGCAGCGGCGTCGGGGCCACCGTCGGGCTCGGCGTCACCGTCGGCATCGGTGGAGCGGGCGCGGGAGCCGGTGGTGCCGCTGATTCGGGAGCCGCAACCGTCGACGCGGCGGCCGCGCTGATCGGCGGCGTAGGCAGGGTGGGCGGCGCCGATGGTGGGGTCTGCGGAGGGGTCGGGACCGCGACCGGCACCGGAGCCCCGGCGCCGATGGCCCGGTCGCGCCGGAACGCGGACACGGTGCCGTACTGGCTGTCGGATGCGGGCTGGAACGCGGGCCGCAGATGGAGATCGGGTTCCGGGACGACCGCGGCCATCTCCGGCATCGTGAACTCGTCCACCGGGGCCAGCGCCGGAATCTCATTCGGATCGTCGTGCGGTGGCTTGGCCCAGAACGAAGTGCGCTGGTCAGAACCCTGCTCCGGGACCAGACCGGCGGTGGCCGCCGGGCTGGACGGGGTGGCATTGGCGAACTGGCTGGCAACCTCGATCGGATCGCTCGACCGGGCCTCGTGGCTCACCTCGGCCGGCGTTGCCTCGGCCCCTGCCTCGGTCTCGACCTCGTCGTCGGCCGCAGCGGCATCGGCATCCGCCGCGGTGGCTTCGACTACTTGATCGTCTGTACTGCCTTCGACCGGCTCGGTCGCCGGGTCCGGGTCCGCCGGCTCGGCCTCGGCGGTCTCCGGCTCGGCGTCGATGTCGGCACCCTCGGCCGCGCGTTCGTCGGCTTGATCGGCATCGGCGGCGTCCGCAGCGGCGGTGTCTTCCGGAGTGCCGGCTTCGTCCGCGATCTCAGCCGGGTCGTCTGCGGTCTCAGCCGGGGCCGCACTCTGCTGATCGACCTCCGGCTGATCAACGTCGGCCTCGGCGGCCGCCGTTTCGGCTTCCTGGACGGCCGAATCCGCGAGTTCAGCCTGGCCGTTGTGCTCGGCCCGCTCAGCCGCGGACGGCTTGACAGCCGGCTCGGCTGAGGCCGCCTCGGCCACTGCAGCCGCCGAACGCTTCCGACTCGACGCCCCCGCCGAGGATGCTCGCGTCTGGCCGGACGAGTCCGGTGCGCTCACAGGTAAACCCTCCTACGCTCACTCCGGTGCCGTGTCCGCCGCATCATCGTCGGTCTCGGCATTTCGGGCAACTGCCACCACGCCATCGCCCGAGGCCAGGTTGATGAGCCTTACCCCCATCGTGTCACGTCCAGTCACCCGCGGGTCACCTTCGTTGATACGGGTCCGGATCACGCCGCCACTCCCGGTAATTGCAAGTACCTCGTCCCCGACTTGGACGATCAGGGAGCCCACAAGGTTGCCACGATCCTCGGTAACTTTTGCGGCGATCAAGCCGTATCCCCCGCGACCTTGCGGCCGGTACTCCTGGACCGGGGTGCGCTTGATGTAGCCGCCCTCGGTAGCAACGATCAGATCCATGCCGGGATGCGCCACGTCCATGGACAGCAGCTCGTCCCCGTCGCGGAACCGCATGCCGATCACGCCCGAGGTGGCCCGGCCCATCGGTCGCAGCTGCTCGTCGTTGGCGGTGAACCTGATCGACATCGCCTTCCGGGACACCATCAGCAGATCGTCTTCGGGCCCGACCAGCTGGGCCGAGATCAGCTCGTCGTCGTCGCGCAGGTTGATCGCGATGATGCCGCCGGACCGCGGCGAGTCGTACTCGGTCAGCCTGGTCTTCTTCACCAGCCCGCCCTTGGTCGCCAGCACCAGGTACGGCGTGACCTCGTAATCACGCAGGTCGAGCACCTGGGCGATCCGCTCGTCCGGCAGGAACGCGAGCAGGTTCGCCACGTGCTGGCCGCGCGCATCCCGCATGCCCTCGGGCAGCTCGTAGGCCTTGGCCCGGTACACCCGGCCCTTGTTCGTGAAGAACAAGATCCAGTGGTGAGTGGTGGTGACGAAGAAGTGCTCGACGATGTCATCCTGGCGCAGGGTCGCGCCGCGGACGCCCTTGCCCCCGCGCTTCTGGGACCGGTACAGGTCGGTCTTGGTGCGCTTGGCATACCCGCCGCGGGTGATCGTGACGACCACGTCCTCCTCGGCGATCAGGTCCTCGACACTCATGTCGCCGTCGTAGGGGATGAGCCGGGTGCGCCGGTCGTCGCCGAACTTGGCCACGATCTCGCCGAGCTCGGTGGAGATGATCTGCCGCTGCCGCTCCGGCGAGGCCAGGATCGCGTTGAAGTCCTCGATCATCGACATCAGCTCGTCGTACTCGTCGGTGAGCTTCTGCCGCTCCAGCGCGGCCAGCCGGCGTAGCTGCATGTCCAGGATCGCAGTCGCCTGGATCTCGTCGATCTCCAGCATCTGCATCAGGCCGGTTCGCGCGACATCCACCGTCGCGCTGGCCCGGATCAGCGCGATGACCTCGTCGAGCCGGTCCAGCGCCTTGAGCAGACCGCGCAAGATGTGCGCGCGCTCCTCCGCCTTGCGCAGCCGGAACCTGGTGCGGCGCTGGATGACGTCGACCTGGTGCTCGACCCAGTGCCGGACGAACGCGTCCAGCGGGAGCGTGCGCGGCACCCCGTCGACCAGGGCCAGCATGTTGGCACCGAACGTGTCCTGCAGCTGGGTGTGCTTGTACAGGTTGTTGAGCACGACCTTGGCGACTGCGTCCCGCTTGAGCACGATCACCAGCCGCTGGCCGGTCCGGGCCGAGGTCTCGTCCTTGACGTCCGCGATGCCGGCGACCCGGCCGTCCTTCACCAGTTCCGCGATCTTCAGCGCGAGGTTGTCAGGGTTCACCTGGTACGGCAGCTCGGTCACGACCAGGCAGGTGCGGTTGTTGATCTCCTCGACCTCGACCACCGCGCGCATTGTGATCGAGCCGCGGCCGGTCCGGTAGGCGTCCTCGATGCCGCGCCGGCCGACGATCAGCGCCGAGGTCGGGAAGTCCGGGCCCTGGATCCGTTCCATCAGCGCGGCCAGCAGCTCCTCACTGGTCGCCTCCGGGTTCTCCAGGTACCACTGGACGCCGGCGCCGATCTCACGCAGGTTGTGCGGCGGGATGTTGGTGGCCATCCCGACCGCGATCCCGGACGAGCCGTTGACCAGCAGGTTCGGGAACCGGCTTGGCAGCGGCATGGGCTCCTGCGAGCGGCCGTCGTAGTTCGGGCCGAAGTCGACCGTGTCCTGGTCGATGTCCCTGACCATCTCCATGGCCAGCGGGGTCATCCGGCACTCGGTGTAGCGCATCGCCGCGGCCGGGTCGTTGCCCGGCGAGCCGAAGTTGCCGTTGCCGTCGACCAGCGGGTAGCGCATCGACCACGGCTGGGCCATCCGCACCAACGTGTCGTAGATCGCCGAGTCGCCGTGCGGGTGGTAGTTACCCATCACCTCGCCGACCACCCGGGCGCACTTGAAGTAGCCACGGTCCGGTCGGTAGCCGCCGTCGTACATCGCGTACAGCACCCGGCGGTGCACCGGCTTCAGCCCGTCCCTGACGTCGGGCAGCGCGCGGCCGACGATGACGCTCATCGCGTAGTCGAGGTAGCTGCGCTGCATCTCGACTTCGAGGCCGACCGGCTCGATCCGATCGCTGGGCGGGCTGGTGATGTCAGTCACTGGTGGCTAGTCCTTTCAGCGTGCGGCGGTGCAGCGGTCGCGCGCCGGCTAGATGTCGAGGAAGCGGACGTCCTTGGCGTTGCGCTGGATGAAGTTGCGGCGGGCCTCCACGTCCTCACCCATCAGCACGCTGAACAGCTCGTCGGCCTGGGCGGCATCGTCGAGGGTGACCTGGAGCAGCACTCGGTTCTCGGGGTCCATCGTGGTCCTCCACAGCTCGATCGCGGGCATCTCGCCCAGACCCTTGAACCGCATGACCCCGTCGTTGCGGCGCGGGTCGGCCTTGCCTGCCACGATGCCGGCCTCGATCAACGCATCCCGCTCGCGGTCGGAGAAGGCGTACTCGACCGTGTCGCCGCGACGATCCCATTTGATCTTGTAAAGCGGCGGTTGGGCCAGGAACACGTGACCGGCCTCGATGAGCGGCCGCATGAACCGGAACAGCAGCGTCAGCAGCAGTGTCCGGATGTGCTGGCCGTCGATGTCCGCGTCGGCCATCAGGACGATCTTGTGATACCGCAGCCTGGCGATGTCGAACTCGTCGTGGATGCCGGTGCCCAGTGCGGTGATGAGGGCCTGCACCTCGTTGTTCTGCAGCACCTTGTCGATCCGCGCCTTCTCGACGTTGAGGATCTTCCCGCGGATCGGCAGGATTGCCTGGGTCAGCGGATCGCGGCCGCCCTTGGCCGAGCCACCGGCCGAGTCACCCTCGACGATGAACAGCTCGCAGCGGGCCGGATCGGTGAGCTGGCAGTCCGACAGCTTGCCCGGCAGTGAGCCGGACTCGAGCAGGTTCTTTCGCCGAGTCAGCTCGCGAGCCTTCCGAGCAGCCATCCGCGCGGTCGCAGCCTGGATCGACTTACGCACGATGTCCTGCGCGTCGGTCGGATTGCGCTCGAACCAGTCGGCCAGCTGGTCGTTGCAGATCTTCTGCACGAACGTCTTGGCCTCGGTGTTGCCGAGCTTGGTCTTGGTCTGTCCCTCGAACTGCGGCTCGGCCAGCTTGACCGACAGGATCGCGGTCAGGCCCTCCCTGATGTCCTCGCCGGCGAGGTTCTCGTCCCGGTCCTTGAGCAGCTTCTTGTCTCGGGCGTACTTGTTGACCAGGCTGGTCAGCGCCGCCCTGAAGCCCTCCTCGTGGGTGCCGCCCTCGTGCGTGTTGATGGTGTTGGCGAACGTGTAGACACCCTCGGAATACTGCGAGTTCCACTGCATGGCGACCTCGGCCGAGATCCCCTTGTCGGTGTCCTCGGAGCCGAACTCGATCACGGTCTTGTGCACCGGCTCGCCCTTGGTGGCATTGATGTGCCGGACGAAGTCGGCGATGCCGCCGTCATAGCGGTAAGTCACGGTGCGCGGACCGTTGTCGGTCTCGTCCTTGCGCTCGTCGGTCAGCTCGATGGTCAGTCCCCGGTTGAGGAACGCCATCTCCTGGAGCCGGCGAGCCAGGGTGTCGAACGAGTACTCGGTGGTCTCGAAGATGTCCGGATCGGCCCAGAACGTGATCGTGGTGCCGGTCTCTTTGGTGGCCTCGCCGCGGAGCAGGTCGGTCACCGGCTTGGACATCTCGTAGAGCTGCGACCACTCCCAGCCGTCCCGCTTGACCTGCACCTCGAGCCGGGTGGACAGCGCGTTCACTACCGAGACGCCGACCCCGTGCAAACCGCCGGACACCGCATAGCTGCCGCCGCCGAACTTGCCGCCGGAGTGCAGCGTGGTCAGCACGACCTCGACCGCAGGCCGGCGTTCGATCGGATGGTCATCGACCGGGATACCGCGACCGTTGTCGATCACCCGCACCCCGGAGTCGGCAAGCAGGGTCACCTGGATGTGGTCGCACTGACCGGCCAACGCCTCGTCGACCGAGTTGTCCACGACCTCTTGGACCAGGTGGTGCAGGCCACGTTCACCGGTGGATCCGATGTACATGCCTGGCCGCTTGCGGACCGCGTCCAGGCCTTCCAGGACGGTGATCGCGCTAGCGTCATAATGGTCGCGGGCGTTGGGCTGGCTCGCGGTGTCGGTCACGGGACCCCTTTGTCTGGCACAGCTCGACCTAGACCCTGGCGGAACCGGGCCGAGCAGTGATCGTTTCGCAGGCCGCTTCACGGCGGCTCGATAGCTGCGACAATTCTACCGGGCGAGACGGGTAGATGCCGCCCGGAGGGCCACTCAGGTCGTCCGTGGCGAAAGAACTACCGGGGTGGTGCATCCCCCCACGCGGGTGGGGGCGCGAACCGGCCGCTCGGCCAACCGTCGGCCTTTCACCCAGTTCGGGTTTCTTGCCACGCGGGGGCTAGCCGTAGGTGTCGCGCGGCCCACGGCTCCCGGGTGCGGATCGCATCCCGCGCCGCCAGGACGGGGCGCTCGGACCCTTGACCACGACCGCGGTCACGGTGCCGTGGCCGAGTGCCGCATTAAGGGTACGGACCAGCTGCGGTGCCAGATAGCGAAGTTGGGTGGCCCAGGCGGTGGAATCGGCGGCCACCACCAGCTCACCGTCGGTATAGCTGTCCGGCCGGCAGTGTGCCGCCAGCTCAGCCCCGACGATCTCCTCCCACCGGCCGGTCACCCCGCCGATCGCGGCATCGGCCTGCCAGCCGCGATCGGCCAGCAGCCGCTCGATGGCCCGACCGACCGGCTGTGGGTCCCGGTCGTCCGGTCCCGACCCGCTGCGGGTGACCGCTGCGGTGCGGCGGGCAGATCGGCGGTCCGGGGTTGCCACACCCCGCTTCGCGGCCGCCGCCCGGACTGCGGCAAGCGCGGATTTGGCCAGGTCAATGCCGGACTTCGGCGGCCCGGTGGATCGGGGTCCGGCCGGCTCGG
>JAKEEW010000072.1 GCA_022616375.1 Sporichthyaceae bacterium | reverse complement strand
TGTGTCTCCCAAGTCTTGGTGGATGCGGGCGGCGATCCAGACGGCGTCCGGCAAGGCGAAGGAGGAGTCGATAGTGGAGCTATGGCGACTCTCGACTTCGTAGCCGGCCGTCGCCTGGGCGGCGATCCGCGCCGCCGACGACCTGGGAGACACACCCTAGGCGCTCAGATCGATGTCCGCCTCGATGTCGACCGCGTCGCGGACCTTGAGCGCACCGAAAAACGCGGTATAGGGCTTGATCCCGAACGCCGACTGCAGCACCGAAGCAGTGACCCGATAGCGGTCCTCGCCGGTGGAGCTGACCTGCAGCTCGAGCGGCCCGGTCTGACCGTGCAGGGTCAACGTGCCGCTCGCCACGCCGCCGCCCAACCCGTCCGGCTCGAACCTGGCTGCCGAGTAGGTCGCGTTCGGATAGCGCTCGATGCCGAGCACCTTGGCTGCGGTCGCCGCGATCTCGCGCCAGTCCCGGTCGGTCAGCGGCTTGATCCCGCCGGCGCCCGTCCGCGCATGACAGCACCGTAGGACACAGGTGGGAGGCGGTCCAGCGGTGCCGGGTCCGGTTCGACAGATCGACACGCGGCTAGTGGATGGGCACCTCGCCGAAGACCTCCTTGATGCGCCGCAGGTCGCGCATCCGCGGCTGGGTGGTTCCCCGCACCCAGCGACTTACCGTCTTGATGGAGACGCCCAGCTTCCCGGCTGCGGTCTCCTGGGTCATGTCCTCCCGCCGCAGTGCGTCGATCATCCACTCCGCAAACGTGGCCGGACTGGACTCGCCGTTCGCCTCGGCGCCGGGTCCGGCCCTGACCGGAGTCTGACTCACCGCATCCGCGGCCGGCTTGGGCCGGATCGGGCCACGCAGCGGCAGAACCGGATCCGGCACGTCAACCTCGGCGTGCTCGGCGACTACCCGGAACGCGACCAGGATCGAGCCGGTTGGTCCGGCAGCGTCCAACAATGCCCGCAGAGCGGTCCGCCCGACCTCGCCGTTGCCATCCTCGGCCATCGGTACGTCAGCCAGGCAGCGCCCGACGAAATCCCGAATGTCCGGGATCGAAGCCGGCCGGGCCGGGAAGATCTGAGAGATCTCGACGACCGGACGCACCTCGATCGGATCCGCGTTCGGATCGTGGGTTGGTTCGCT
>JAKEEW010000503.1 GCA_022616375.1 Sporichthyaceae bacterium | reverse complement strand
TACAGCGGGGTCAGCTTGGTGAACTCCAACCGGCTACGGGCCTGATCCGGCTCGGTGCCGTTGATCGTGTCCAACCGCACCAGCGCGTTGAACTTCTCCCGCCGCTCGCCGTCGCGAGGCTGCCGCACCGCACCGGTGACCGCGTCACCCTTGCGCAGCCCGTGCCGGCGGACCTGGGCCAGCGACACGTAGACGTCGTTCGGGCCGGGCAGGTAGCCGGAGGTCCGCACGAACGCGTAGTTGTCCAGCACGTCCAGGATGCCGGCCACCGGAATCAGCACGTCGTCTTCGGTGACCTCTGGCTCGCTGGGCTCGCCGTCCCGGCCGCGCCGGCGGTTGCGGTCGCGGTAGCGCCGGCCCCGACGGCCACGCCGGTTGTCCCAGTCGTCGTCGCGGTCCCGGTTGCCGTCGCCGCCGCGGTCGGCCGCCCGGCTGTCGTCCCGGTCACCGCGGCTCTCGCCGTCCCGGTCGCCCGAACGGTCCCGCCCGCCCGAACGGTCCCGGTCGCCGCCACGGTTCTCACCGTTGCGATCGGACCGCTCGCCGTTGCGGTCGGGGCGCTCGCCGTTGCGGTCGGACCGCTCGCCGCGGCCCTCACCACGGCCCTCGCCGCTCCGGTTGGAGCGCTGGCCACGGTTGTCGGTGCGACCCTCGCCGGTTCGACCCTCGCCGGTTCGACCCTCGGCGGCCCCGCGGTCCTCGCCGCCACGGCTCTCGCCGCCGCGGCCTTCGCCACCGGAACGCGCCTCGGTCACCGGTGCGGCGTCCGAGCTCAGCTGGCCCGCGCCTGACCCCGCCGTGGCGTCGTCGAGCGGAAGCCGGCTGGTCGCTACCGAGCGGTCGCCCTGGACCGAGGCAGCGGCCGACCGCTCGGCACCGTCGGCCGAGCCGCCGCCCTGCTTGTCCTTGATGGCGTCGATCAGCTGGCTCTTGCGCATCCGCGCAGTTCCGGTAATCCCAAGGCTCCCGGCGAGCTGCTGAAGCTCGGGAAGCAGCATTCCGGACAGTCCACCGACTCGCCGGCGGGCCGTGGTGGCTCCGGCCGAACGGTCGGAACCGTGATCAGCGCTGGATGCGGACGAATCCGCGGACGCGTCGTTCTGGGCGTCCCAGAATTCGTTGGTATCGCTCACGAAGGGTCCTTCCCTGGAGCGGGCGTCGGCCGGAGTGCGGCTCGGCGACCGGTGAAACTGCCCCCGCTTGGGGCTGTTGCGAGTTGCCAATCGGCATTACGGAAAACCTGGTGGTGCTACGTGCCAGCGGCCGGAAGATGGCGCCGCGTCACCGCCGTGTCTCGGCCTAGCCGCGTACGGTCGAGTGAGCCGTCACGGCTTCGGTCGGATGGCCACGGACATCACACAGACGTGGGAGTAATCCCGATGTGTGGCGACAGAGTGCCCGACTCCTCAGGGCGTCTGGTACGTGCTTGAGAGTAACACTCTCCGACGCAAGCCACATTCCCCCTCCCGTTTTCGGCTAATCCTGGGTACCCCTGAGTCGTACGCCACGCACGCCGTCACTGTCGATACCAAACTCGTATATCGACCATCCACCCTCTGTAACCATCCCTCTGATCAGCTCGTGTTGATCATGCTGAGTCAAGGCCAGGACGGCCGGTCCGGCACCCGAGATCACCGCGGCCACACCGGCGGCCCGCAGGGCGCCGAGCAACTCGTGACTAGCCGGCATCGCTGGAGCCCGGTAGACCTGGTGCAAGCGATCTTCGGTAGCGATCAGCAGCAGGTCAGGTCGATCAGTCAGCGCCTGGGTGAGCAGGGCCGCACGCGTGGCACTGTGAGCTGCGTCACTGTGCGGAACCGTGTCCGGCAGCAGCCGGCGGGCCTGCTCGGTGGCCAGCTGACCGACCGGCACCAGGACGATCGGCGCGATCTTCGGTGACGGTTCGAGCCGGATCGCCCGGGCCGCGCCACCCGGTTCCGACCAGGCCACGGTGAGCCCGCCGAACAGGCAGGCGGCCACGTTGTCCGGATGACCTTCGAGCTCCGCGGCACGTGTGAGATCTGTCTCAGTTCCGCGAAGCTCACCGCCGGGCGTGTCGGGATCACTCGGCAAACTCAGCGATCGCGCCAAGATCACCCCGGACACGATCGCCGCGGCCGACGAGCCCAGACCGCGCCCGTGCGGGATCCGGTTGGTGCACTCGATCTCGAGCCCGGGTGGCCGGCTCCCGATCCGATCGAACGCATACCGCATTGCCCGCACCACCAGGTGGCCCTCGTCCAGCGACACGGTGCCGGCGCCCTCGCCGCGGACCTCGATCCGCAGCCCGCTACCGGTGACCCGGGCGGTGACTTCGTCGTAGCAGCCAAGCGCCAACCCGAACGCGTCGAAGCCCGGGCCGAGATTGGCGCTGGTGGCCGGGACCCGCACCCGAACCGGCCCGGCGGCGAACCCCTCGATCACTGTGGCGACTCCCCCCGATTGGTGCGCTCTGCCGGATCCCGGATCGGGCGCCCGGCCACGCGCAGAGCCTGCCGAAGCGCGAACTCGACCTGCGCGTTGACGCTACGCAGCTCGTCGTCGGCCCAGCGTTGGATGGCCGCGTAGACCTCGGGATCGAGGCGCAGCAGGAACTTCTTGCGCTCGGGCACCCGGCCGCCTACTGGTAGATCGTTCCCGTGTTCACCACCGGTTGGGCCGACCGGTCACCGCACAGCACCACGAGCAGGTTGCTCACCATCGAAGCCTTGCGCTCCTCGTCGAGCTCGACGATCGAGCGCTCGCTGAGCCGCTCCAGGGCCATCTCGACCATGCCCACGGCACCGTCGACGATCCTGGTCCGAGCCGCCACGATCGCACCGGCCTGCTGGCGCTGCAACATCGCGTGCGCGATCTCCGGGGCATACGCGAGGTGGCTGATCCGGGACTCGAGCACCGTCACTCCGGCGCGGTCGACCCTGGCCTGGACCTCCGCGGTCAGCTCGTCGTTCACGTCGATGGCACCGCGCAGCGAGGGCATCCCGTCGTGCGCGTCATACGGATACGAGGTGGCCAGCTTCCGAATGGCGGTCTCGGCCTGGGCCCCAACGAACTCGGCGTACTGCTCGACCGCGAACACCGCGGTGGCCGGGCGGCTGACCTGCCAGATCACTACGGTAGCGATCTCGATCGGATTACCGTCGAAGTCGTTGACCTTGAGCACCGGGCTCTCCAGGCTGTGCACCCGCAGCGACACCTTGCGCCGTGGTGCGGTGAACGGGATGACCCACCACAGACCCGGCTCGGGCACGGTTCCCGCGTAGCGGCCGAACAGCTGCAGCACCCGCGACTGGTTCGGATTGACCACGATCAGACCGGCGGCTAGCAGGAGCTCGACCAGGGTCATCAGGCTGATCCAGATCCCGAGCTGCGCCGCGCTGAGGTCCCCGGTGACGAACCACCAGACGGCGACCGCCGGCAGGACGAGCAGCGCGATGACGATCGGTAGTCCGGGCAGCCGGAACGCGTCCTTTTCGACCACCTGACCACTACCTCCCCTCGGCGCCCGCGGCCGTGCGTCCGATGTGTCCGATGTGTCCGACCGATTACGGCGCCATCGTTTTGATACTAGAGTGATATCACACGGCACCCATGCACACAAGATCGCTGTTTTCATGATCTCTACGCTGCAAAACCGCAGGTCGAGCTCCAGAGAGATCATGAAAACAGCGATCTTGGTGGTACGGGACGGTGGCGCTAGGCGAGGCCAAGCGCAGTGGCAGCGGCGACCGGATCCGCGGCGATCGCGACCGGCTCGGCAGACTGCGCGAGGGCCGAGTCCGGGTCCTTCAGGCCGTGGCCGGTCACCGTGATGACCACCCGTCGACCCGGCTCCAGCCGGCCGGTCGCGGCCGCTTCGAGCAGCCCGGCAACACCCGCGGCCGACGCCAGCTCGACGAACACACCCTCGCCGTCGGCCAGCAGCCGGTATGCGGCCACGATCTGGTCGTCGGTCACCGCGTCGATGAGCCCACCGGAGCTGTCCCTGGCCAGCACCGCCAGCTCCCAGGACGCCGGATTGCCGATCCGGATCGCGGTTGCCACGGTGTCCGGATCCGGCACCGGCTCGCCCCGCACGATCGGCGCCGCCCCGGCCGCCTGGAACCCCCACATCTTGGGCAGCTGCCGGGCCACGCCGGCCGCGGCGTACTCCTGATAGCCCCGCCAGTAGGCCGAGATGTTGCCCGCGTTGCCCACCGGCAGGCAGTGAATGTCCGGTGCGTCACCGAGCGTGTCTACCACCTCGAACGCGGCCGTCTTCTGCCCCTCCAACCGGTCCGGATTGACCGAGTTGACCAGCGCGACCGGATACCGGTTGGCCAGTTCGCGGGCCAGTCGCAGGCAGTCGTCGAACGATCCGTCCACGGCTAGCACCCGGGCGCCGTGCACCACGGCCTGTCCGAGCTTGCCCATCGCGATCTTGCCGCGTGGGATCAGCACCGCGCAGACCAGGCCGGCCCGGGCCGCGTAGGCGGCCGCGCTCGCGCTCGTGTTGCCGGTCGAGGCACAGATGACCGCGCTCGACCCGGCGTGCGCGGCCTTGGAGATGGCCACGGTCATCCCGCGGTCCTTGAACGAGCCGGTCGGGTTCGCACCCTCGACCTTGAGCCACACATCGCACCGGGTCCGCGCCGACAGCAAGTCGGCGCGGACCAGCGGCGTGCCGCCCTCGCCGAGCGTCACAACCGGCATATCGGCCGGAACCGACAACCGATCGCGGTACTCCGCGATAACCCCGCGCCAGCCGCGCAGACCCGCCGCCGTCACCATGGCGGCGAGTCTACGGGCGGCCGGCCGGCGGGCCGTCTACCTAGTGCGCCGGCGCCGGGGTCGCCTCGTCCGTGAGCTCGTCCCCGACCTCGACATCCGGTTTGTTGGCGAGCCGGCTCGGCCACCAGATCTTCGGCCCGATGTCCAGGTTGAGCGCGGTCACCAGCACCGACCGGACAATCATCGTGTCGAGCATGATGCCGAGCGCGACCGCGAACCCGATCTCGGCGAACGCGACGATCGGAATCGTGGCCAGCACCGCGAACGTGCCGGCCAGCACCAGCCCAGCCGCGGTGATAACCCCACCGGTGGAGGCCAACCCGATCAGTGCGCCCCGCCGAGTGCCGTGCTTGTTCGCCTCTTCGTGGACCCGCGTCATCAAGAAGATGTTGTAGTCGATGCCGAGCGCCACCAAGAACACGAAGACGAACAGCGGGAACGACGAGTCCACACCGGGGAAGCCGAACAGATGCTCGAAGATGAACACGCTGATCCCGAGAGCGGCCGCGAACGACACCACCACGGTCGCCACCAGCAGGATCGGCGCAATAACCGCTCGCAACAGCAAGCCGAGGATGACCAATACCACGAGGAGGATCAGCGGCATGATCACCCTGGAGTCGCGGTCCGAGGCTCGCTCGTAGTCGACCAGATAGGCGGTCGTGCCACCGACCACGGCATCGGCGTTCGGCACCGCATGGACCGTATCTCGCAGCCGGTCGATGGTGGCCATGGCCGCCGGACTATCCGGCGCATCGCGCAGCGTAGCCTGGATCAACGCCTGATCGTTGACCACCGCGGGCTCGGTCGCCTCGACCACGCCGTCGGTTGCGCTGACCGCCGATCGCACCTGGGATGCGGCAGCGGCATCGGCGAGGACGATCACCGGCTGGCCGGTGCCGGCCGGGAAGTGCCGGGCCAGGACATCCTCGCCGGTCACCGCGTCGACCGTGTTGGTGAACGAGTCGCGACTGGCAATGATGCCGGTGCGCAGGTCGACCAGCCCGAGCGCGAGCACACCCAACAGCCCCGCGGTGACGATCCAGGTCGTCCGGGGACGCCTGGCGATGACCGATCCGACTCGAGCCCACAGCCCAGTCTCGGTTGGTTCGCGTGACCCGAACGTGGGGCGGACCGGCCAGAAGATCCAGCGACCGAGGATGACCAGCAGCGCCGGCAGCAGGGTCAGCATCGCAAGCAGTGCCACGGCGATGCCGATCGCCAGCACCGGCCCGAGGCCACGGGTCGGGTTCATCAGGGCTACCAGCAGGCAGAGCATCCCGGCAACCACCGTCGCCGCACTGGCGATCAAGGCCGGGCCGGCCCGATGCATGGCCAGCGCCATCGCCTCATGCCGGTCCTCATGCCGGCGTAGCTCTTCCCGATATCGAGCGACGAGCAGCAGCGCGTAGTCGGTGCCGGCGCCGAACACCAGGACAAGCAGGATGCCCGCGCTCTGTGCGTTCACCGTCAGCCCGGCGTGCTCGGCAAGCAGATAGACCACTGCCTGAGCGGCGGTCAGCGCGGCAAACGCCGAGAACACCGGCAGGATCCACAGCACCGGGCTGCGATACATCAACAGCAGAATGATCACGACAACGGTCACCGCGGCATACAGCAGCGAACTGTCGATGCCGGCGAACGCGTCAACCGAGTCGGCCGCATATCCGCCGGGACCGGTGACAAACATGGACAACCCATCGGGTCGGGTTTCCGTGACCTGTTTGATCTCGTCAACGACCTCGCCCAGTTGCTCCCAACCGGCTTCGCCGACCTCGATCTGGGCGATCACCTGGAGGGCCTGACCGTCTTGGGCCGCAACCGGTCCGGCCGGTTGCTCGACGACGCCCTCGACGTTGGCGAGCTGAGTCACGTGCTGGGTCACGGCCGCCTGGTCAGCCGGGGTGATCCCGGAGGTGCGCTCGTAGACCAGCACGGTCGGGATCAGCTCACCAGGTTGGAATGCCTGATAACGCTCGAATGCTTCGGTGGACTCCGCGCTACCGGGCACCCACGCCGACTGGTCGTTTTCCTGGGCGCCGGTGAGCTTTGCGGACAACGGTCCCGCGACACCAAAGATGACGACCCAGATCCCGAGCACTACCCATTTGGTGATCCGGCCACTGGGTAAGCCGGCAAGCCGGCGGGTCGGGCTCATATCTCCCCCATTCAGGAGTGGTTAAGAAATCTGCAGACAGAACCTAGCGAACGGCCCCGACAATTCCGCCACCGGCCAATGACCGGCGAGCCACCGAGGCGTTACCAGCAAGCAACCGGCAAGCAACCGGCGTGCGACCAGCTGGCCACGGCTCACCGTTCCACCCGCAACACGCTGCTGACTTCACGCACCACGTCAACGCTGCGCAGCTCGGCTACGGTTGCGGCCAGCGCGGACTCCGCCGCGCTGTGGGTGACGATGACCAGCGCGGCCTCGGCGCCGTGGCCGTCCTGGCGCACCGTGGAGATCGACACTCCGTGCGCCGCGAACACCGTGGCTACCTGGGCCAGCACGCCGGCCCGGTCGGTCACGTCGAGATGGACGTAGTACTGCGTGGTGCTCTCGCCGACCGGCCGGACGGCGAGCTGGGCGTAGGCCGACTCGCCCACCCCGCGGCCCTGAGCGACCCGATGCCTGGCCACCGCGACGATGTCGCCGAGCACCGCACTGGCCGTGGGGGCGCCACCCGCACCGCGACCGTAGAACATCAGCTGACCGGCCGCGTCGGCCTCGACGAACACCGCGTTGTAGGCCTCTCTGACACTGGCCAGCGGATGGGTCCGCGGGATCATCGCCGGATGCACCCGGACTCCGACGCTCTGCTCGTTCGGGGCCAGCTCGCAGATCGCGAGCAGCTTGACGATGCTGCCCATGGCCTGGGCGCTGGCCACGTCCGCGGCGCTGACCGCGGTGATGCCCTCCCGATACACGTCGGCCACCGTGATCCTGGTGTGGAAGGCCAACGAGGCAAGGATCGCTGCCTTCGCGGCGGCATCGTGCCCGTCGATGTCCGCGCTCGGATCGGCCTCGGCGTAGCCGAGCGCGGTGGCCTCGGCCAGCGCATCGGCGAAGTCCGCGCCGGTCTCGTCCATCCGAGTAAGGATGAAGTTGGTCGTACCGTTCACAATGCCGAGAACCCGGCGGATCCGGTCACCAGCCAGCGATTCGCGCAACGGGCGCAGCAGCGGGATCGCACCGGCCACCGAGGCCTCGAAATACAGGTCAACGCCGTGCTTCTCGGCCGCCTCGTACAGCTGCGGACCGTCGGCGGCCAGCAGCGCCTTGTTCGCGGTGACCACCGATGAGCCGCGCTCCATCGCGGTCAGCACCAGCGTGCGGGCCGGCTCGAGCCCGCCGATCAGCTCCACCACGATGTCCAGGTCAGGCCGCCCGGCCAGCTCAGCCGCGTCGCCGGTGAACAGGGCCGGATCCAGCTCGGCCACCCGCCGCCTGGCCGGATCGCGCACCGCGATCCCGACCAGTTCGATCGGTGCCCCGGCCCGAGCCGCAAGCTCGTCGCCGTGGGTAGCCAGCCGCCTGGCTACCTCGGCGCCGACCGTCCCGCAGCCGAGCAGGGCCAGCTTGAGTGGCTGAGTCCGCATCTGCCTTTTCCCTCCCTTGCCAGTGCCCAGCTTGGCAGCCCGATCCGGGTTCGCGAGCGGATTTTCGGCCGAACGGGCCGGCGTCCGAGCTCGACCCGGACTGAACCGGCCGCCGCGATGGCCCGTGCCAGCAACGGGGGTGCGGACAGTCCGTGCCCCTTTGACTACGGGAGGAAGCATGCGCAGATTCCTCGTGCGCACGATGCCGGTCGCCGTAGTAGCCGGAACCCTCGCGCTCGGCCTGGCCACCCCGGCCGGCGCCACCGCGAACCACGACGTTGCCGTCTTCGCCACCGTCATGACCGGCGCCCAGGAGGCACCGGGACCCGGTGACCCCGACGGCATCGGGGTGTTCGTGGCGGTCGCTAAGGGTGACACTGTCTGCTACGTCATCACCGCCCGGAAGATCGAACCGCCGGTCGCGGCGCACATCCACATCGCGCCGCCCGGAGTCCCCGGCCCGATCGTGGTCGGCCTCGAGACCCCGGTCGGAGGGTTCGCCAAGGACTGCTTCACCGTGGTCCCCGACGACCAGAACTCGACCGCGACTCTGACCGAGAGCGAGTTCGCGGCCCTTAAGGCCAACCCCGCCGGGTACTACGTCAACGTCCACACGCCGTCGATGCTGCCCGGCGCGATCCGCGGCCAGCTCCACTAGCGGTCCCGGCCAGGACGCGGGCTCCGGGTGCCGAGACAGGGACCGCACCCGGAGCCCGCTCCATGACTGCGTCGAGGCCGAAGGGCAAGGACTAGACGTCGAGCTGGAGCAGGTCCCCCTCGGTCTCCCGGCGCACGATAACCCGGGCCCGCCCGTCCAGCACCGCTACCACCGGCGGTCGCGGGACGTGGTTGTAGTTGCTGGCCAGCGAGCGGCAGTAGGCGCCGGTGCCCGGCACCGCGAGTAGATCGCCCGCGGCGATGTCGGCGGGCAGGTACTCGTCCCTGACCAGCACGTCTCCGGATTCGCAGTGCTTGCCGACCACCCGGGCCAGTACTGGATCGGCGGTCGATCGGCGGGAGCCGAGGGTGGCCGAGTAGACAGCGTCGTACAGCGCCGCCCTGATGTTGTCGCTCATCCCGCCGTCCCACCGCGACATAGCGCCGGCCGCCGGCGTCCTTGACCGTCCCTACCTCGTAGAGCGTGAACGTGGACGGCCCGGCGATCGCCCGGCCTGGCTCTACCGACAGTCGAGGCACCGGCAACTCGAGCTCGGCACACCCGGCCGCGATCGCCGCGGCCATCGCGGCAGCCAGCTCGGCCGGCGGGCGCGGGGTGTCCTGCGAGGTATAGGCGATCCCGAAGCCGCCGCCCAGGCACAGGTGCGGCAGCGGTTCGTCGCCGTGCTCGTCGGCGACCGCGCGAACCAGGCCGAGCAGCCGCCGGGCGGCAACCTCGAAGCCGCCCGGATCGAAGATCTGCGAGCCCACGTGTGAGTGCAGGCCGACCAGCTCGAGGCCAGGCAGCGCCCGGATCCGCCGGATCGCCTCGGCGGCGTCGCCACCGGTCAGCGAGAAGCCGAACTTCTGGTCCTCGTGCGCGGTCGCGATGTAGTCGTGGGTAGCGGCCTGCACGCCGGTGGTGACCCGGATCAACACCCGGGCGCGGATCCCGCGCCGCTCGCACAGGTGCGCCAGCCGGACAATCTCGTCGGCGGAGTCGAGCACGATCCGGCCCACCCCGGCGACCAGCGCCCGGTCCAGCTCGGCGCTGGACTTGTTGTTGCCGTGCAGGGTGAGCCGCTCGGCCGGGAACCCGGCGCGCTGGGCGACCGCCAGCTCGCCGCCGGTGCACACGTCGAGGCCGAGCCCGTCCGCGCCGACCCAGCGGGCCACCTCGGTGCACAGGAACGCCTTGCCGGCGTAGGCGACGTCGGCCCCGACCGCGGCGAACGCGTCGTGGAACGCGCGGGCCCTGGCCCGGAAGTCGGCCTCGTCCACGAGGTAGGCCGGGGTGCCGTACTCGCCGGCCAGGTCCCGGATGTCCAGCCCGGCCACGGTCAGCACCCCGTCGCTCGGCCGCCGCCGCACGGTGGCCGGCCACAGCTGGGGCAGCAGCGCGTTCACGTCGTCCGGGCTGCGCAGCCACGCCGGAGCGCTGGTGGTGGTCACCGCGCTACATCCGTTCCGGCGCGGTCACGCCGAGCAGGTCCAGTCCGTTGGCCAGCACGATCCGGGTCGCCTCGCACAGCCACAACCGGGCCCTGGTCAGCTCGGTCACCGGCTCGTCGCCGTGCGGGAGCACCCGGCAGGCGTCGTAGAACCGGTGGTAGGTGCCGGCGAGCTCCTCCAGGTAGCGGGCCACCCGGTGCGGTTCGCGCAGCTCGGCCGCGGTGGCCACAACCCGCGGGAACTCACCGAGCGCGCCGAGCAGCTCGCCCTCCCGGTCGTGGTCGAGCAGCTCGGGGCTGAAGTCCGCGGCACTACCCCGATCGATGCCGAGCTCGGTCGCGTTGCGCAGCAGCGAGGCGAGCCGGGAATGCGCGTACTGGACGTAGAACACCGGATTGTCCGGCAGCTGCCTGGTGATGATCTCGACATCCAGCGTGAGCGGGGAGTCCACCGGATAGCGGCACAGCGTGTAGCGCAACGGGTCCACGCCGGTCATGTCCACGATCTCCTGCAACGTGATGATGTCGCCGGCCCGCTTGGACAGCCTTACCTCCTGACCGGCTTTGAGGATCTTCACCAGCTGCCCGATCGGCACCTCGATGTTGCGGTCCGGATCGTCGCCGACGCAGGCAGCCATCGCCCGCAGCCGGCCCACGTAGCCGTGGTGGTCGGCGCCGAGCAGGCAGATGCAGACGTCGAAGCCGCGCTCCCGCTTGTCGATGTAGTAGGCGGTGTCGGACGCGAAGTAGGTCAGCTCACCGTTGCCGCGGACCAGCACCCGGTCCTTGTCGTCGCCGAAGTCGCTGGTCCGCATCCACAGCGCGCCGTCCTTCTCGTACAGGTGCCCCTTGCTTTTGAGCACGTCGATGCCGTGCTCGACCCGCCCGCTGTCGTAGAGCGAGCGCTCGGAGTACCAGACGTCGAAGTGGGTGCGGAACGCGTCGAGCTGGGCCTGTTGCTCGGCGATCTGCTTGCGGTATCCGTGCTCGCGGAACGCGACCAGCTGCTCCGGCTCGGGCAGGTCGACGATGTCCGGGTGCTCGGCGACGATCTCCTGGGCCAGGTCCTTGATGTAGGCGCCGTGGTAGCCGTCCTCCGGCACCGGCCGGCCGTGCGCGGCGGCCCGCAGCGACGCGCCGAACTTGTCCATCTGCGCGCCGCGGTCGTTGACGTAGAACTCCCTGGTGACCTCGGCGCCGGCCTTGGTCAACACCCGGGCCACGGCATCGCCGACGGCGGCCCACCTGGTGTGACCGAGGTGCAGCGGGCCGGTCGGGTTGGCCGAAATGAACTCCAGGTTGACCTTCTGGCCGCGCAGCGTCTCACTCTGGCCGTAGCGCTGCCCGGCCTCGGCGATCTGTGGTGCCAACAGTCCCTGGGCCGCGGAGGCCAGCCGGATGTTGATGAAGCCGGGCCCGGCCACGTCGACCTGCTCGATCGCCGCGCTCGCCCGCAGGTGACCCGCGATGATCTCGGCGACCTGCCGCGGCGGCCGTCCGGCCGACTTGGCCAGCTGCAGCGCGACGTTGGTGGCGTAGTCGCCGTGCTGGCGGTTCTTCGGCCGCTCGATGAGGACCGTCTCCGGTGCCGCGACCGGCAGTTCACCGGCGTCCACCGCGGCCCGAACCGAGCTGACGACGAGTTGGGCAAGGTCTTCGGGGGTCACCCGGGCAAGGGTAGCGACGCGGGCGGGCTGCGCGTTGGCGGTGCTAGCGGTAGGGCTGGGCCGGTCGGACCAGCCGCCGGACGATATGGATCAAGTTGGCCGGCTCGAACGGCTTGGTGAGGTAGGCGTCCACCCCGACCTCCCGGCCCCGGGCAATGTCGCGCTCCTGGGCGGCTGCGGTGACTATGACGATCGGCAGGTGCGCGGTCCGGTGGTCCGAGCGCAGCCTGATCGCGGTGGAGAAACCGTCCAGCCGGGGCATCACGACGTCCATAGTGATCAAATCGGGCTGGATGTGCAGCACCCGCTCCAGGCAGTCAAGGCCGTCAACAGCGGTAATGACCTCGAACCCCTCCAGCTCGAGGTTGACCCGGATCAGGGCTCGGGTGACCTCGTTGTCGTCCACGACCAGCACGCGGCCTAAGTGGGCCAGCATGATCCGAACTCTAGCCCGGACCGCCGGCTGGTACCCTGGCTTCCGCCCCGAAGCCCCCGTAGCTCAGGGGATAGAGCATCGGCCTCCGGAGCCGGGTGCGCAGGTTCGAATCCTGCCGGGGGCGCCGATCAAGACATTGCACGAACCTCTCCTGTCTAACGTCTTGTCGGGGAGCCGGAAGACCGGCTGGATGTGATCGCGTCCGGCGACGCGGACCTCGTGGACGAGGGCTTGGATCAGGGCCTTCTGCGCCGGCGGTTCGCCGGCGGTGATCGCTTCCTTGATCCTTCCGCGGAGGGCGTCGAGCTCGGCTTGGGTAGGTGCCTGCAGCGCCTGGTTGACCATCTGGGCGAGCTGTGCGGCCCGGTCCCGCAGCTGACCGGCGGTGTCGGCGAGGTCACGCACTCGCGGGCCGCAGACAGCCTCGGGGAGATTCCCGGTTTCGAAGGCCCGCAGGTAGCGGTCGATGGCGGCTTCGGTCTTGGCCAGCTCGGCAGCGACGGCGTCGCGTTCCGCCTCGTGGTCACGCCGGTGGGCGGCGTGCCGGGCCGCGACGGCGGCGACCGCCTGGTCGAACAGGTCGGTGTGCTCGTAGGTGCGCAGCAGCGCGTCCAAGATCGCCTGGTCGACCTGCTCGGCGGGTAGCCGTTGCGCCCGGCACGCGTCAGGACCGTAGCGCTGCCGCGAGTAGCAGGTGTAGTAGCGGTACCGGTAGCGGTTGCCGACCGCGGCGGCGCCCACCATCCGACGACCGCAGAGGGTGCACACCAGCAGCCCGGACAGCAGATAGGCCGAGGAGTTCGCGGCCCGCTTGCTGTGGTCGTCGCCGCGGGCGATAAGGATCTGCGCGGCCTGGTCGAAGGTGTCCGGGTCGACCAGCCGCTGGTGCGGCGCCGGGTAGTAGCGGCCGCGGAAGAACACCTCGCCGAGGTAGACCCGGTTGCGCAACACGGTCAGCACCGCGGTGGTGTTCCACGGCTTGCCGTTCTTGGTGCGGTGCCCGCGGGCGTTCAGCTTCGACGCCACGGCCTTGGCGCCCAGCCGGCTGCGGGTGTACAGGTCGAAGATCGCGGAGACGACGGGCGCCTCCTCGGGATGGACCTGGAGCAGACCGGTGCCGGGGTCGACCCGGTAGCCGTGCGGACGGTACCCGCCGCACCACTGACCGCGGGCGGCCTTGCGTTCCATCCCGTTGATCACCCGGTCGATGATGGTGGCCCGCTCGAACTCGGCGAACACCCCGAGCATCTGTACCATCATCCGCCCGGCTGCGGTGGTGGTGTCGAACGGTTCGGTGGCCGAGCGGAACGCCACCCCGGCCTGATCGAGCTCGTCGAGCAGGTGGGCCAGGCCGCGCACCGAGCGCGAGAACCGATCCACCCGATAGACCAGAAGCAGATCGAACCGGCCGGCCCGAGCCGCGGCCAGAGCGCTGCGCAGGGCGGGTCGATCCGTGGTCGCTCCGGAGGCCTGGTCCCTGAACACCGTGGTCAGCTGCCAGCCCGGTTGGCTAGCGATGTAAGCCTGCAGCTTCTCTTCTTGCGCCTCCAGCGAGTACGGCTGGTGCAACTCATCGGTGGAGATCCGCACGTACGCCGCGACCCGCACCGGCGACTGAGGGTCGGACAACGCCGCGGCGGATGGTGGGCGCTCGTTCCGGTTGCGGTTAGGCGGCTTGGTCATTGTCACCCCTGCCGTCGGATGGTGTGACCATCGACGATGGCTCGACCCGGCCACAAACTTCCAGTCCGGCCAGCAGCTCCGCCAACGCCCGAACCGCGGCCGCCGCCCGAGCGGCATCCAGCGGCACCACCACCGCGTCAGTAACCGTCAACCCGGCAGTGTGCGCGCCGCGCCCTGCCCCAGCAGTGGTCGTCGGTGCAGGACGACCGCGACCGGCCCCGGCGCCGACCGGCTCCGGGCTGAGGCATGCTGACGTGCTCAGCCACGCTCCACGGTGTAGCTCGATCTCGCGCAACAACCCACCCACCCCGGAGCTGAGCATCCTCAGACGACCAATTCCGGCGATCGAGGTGCCGAGCGTCAGCCGTAGGAGAGGCTTAGCGCATGGCGTCACACCGACCGCACGTGCCCACTGACACCAAACGCGTGCTGATCGAGCAAGCGGGCGGCAAGTGCAGTAATCCCGGTTGCGCGAACCGGCTACTGGAGGTGCATCACGTCCATGAGTGGCACGTGTATCAAACCCACGATGCTGCGCACATGATCGCGCTCTGCGCCGCTTGTCATGACAGCGTGACGCGCGGGGATCTACAGATCACCGACGATGAGCTCTACGAATGGAAGCGGATCGATCGTTCTACATCTACTCCAACGGGCCATCTCTTTGTGGAGCCCGGCGAGTCCCCGAGGCTGCTTCTTGGCTCGATCGCCGTCGAGGGTGGGTCCGGAGTTATCGTATTTGATCTCTCTGAGCATCACCGGCTTAGCTTTGCAGTCCGCGACGAAGACATCATGCTGATCAACCTCAAGATCGCCAGCGTCGAAGGAACCCCGCTGCTTGACGTAGTCGATGGCTATGTGCGTCAACGTGATCCCGCAATCGAGCTGCGGACCAGGCCGG
>JAKEEW010000502.1 GCA_022616375.1 Sporichthyaceae bacterium | reverse complement strand
GGGCTCGCCGGTCGCCGCGCAGACACCGGCGTGGACCGAGACCCCGGTGCGGCTGCTGCCTTGCAGTTCGGCGGCGAGGTCGGCCAGCAGCATCGCTGGGTCGCCGCGGCGACCGGCCCGGACGGTGGTCGGGGGCATGGTCGTGGACAGCGTCATAACTGCGCCTCCAGGTCCGAAGGGATGTCCGAGCACCGGGACCACCGTGGCCGTCATGCTGGCCGCCTGGTTCGGCTGGCGGCGCGCTGCTGGATGGCCTCGGGGGTGGGTCGGTTGCGGAGCCGGTAGAGCAGGCCGGCGTAGCCGTCGAAGGCGAGCACCTGGCTGGCCTGGCCGATGAACCACTCCGCCAGCCAGTTGAGCGGGTAGGCCTTGAATCGCCAGTCGCGGTAGTCGCCAGCGTCCCAGTAGCGGATGCAGAACGCGGGCACCATCGCTCGGTCGCCCAGCTCGCCGATGACGCGCAGGTTCACATCGCCAGCAGCGAGCAGCGCGTCCACGTCGACCGTGTGCAGCTTGTAGTCGACCAGGGCGACCGGCTTGGCCTGGTCGTACTCGATCCAGACCGTGTCGATGTCGGTCAGCGGCACGTTGACGCCGAGTTCCCGGTGCATCGCCGAGAAGCGCTGGTCCCGCCAGCCGGTCCGTTCAGTCGCGGTCACCGTCGGCCTCCTCGACCTCGAGGCGCTCCTGGCACTGCTGGAGGCGCTGGAGGGCGGTGAGCACGTTCTCGCCGTCGAGGTCGCAGCCGATGAAGCTGCGGCCAAGCCCGACGGCGGCAACGCCGGTCGTGCCGCCGCCCATGAGCGGGTCGCAGACGACCTGGCCTGGCTGGGTCAGCCGCTGGAGGAGGTCGGCCATGCCGGACTCCGACTGGCCCCAGTGGTGGTGGCGCTTGTCGTTGTCGTTAACCGCCGAGCGGACCACGTCGCCAAGCCACGGCGCGTCCTTGGGGTAGGCGCCGTTGGTGAAGACCAGGACGGGCTTCCAGAAGGTGTTGACCCTGCGCTGCCACAGCTGCGCCGACTGCCCACCGGGGGTCAGGTACGCGAGCGTCCAGTGGTAGGTGAGCCAGGCGCCGAGCTGGCCGAGCACCTCGGGCAGGTAGGACTGGCCGCACATGGCCGCGCAGATGCCGCCGGGCTTGAGGAGCCTGCTGGCGTGCTCGGCCAGTTCTCCGTAGAGCGGCAGGTGCTCGGCCGGGTACGGTGGGTCGGTGACGACGGC
>JAKEEW010000501.1 GCA_022616375.1 Sporichthyaceae bacterium | reverse complement strand
TCCAGCGGCTGGTCGATGCCCTCCCACATCAGCTTGGTCGAGCCCTTGCGCCCGGAGTGGCCGAGCTGGATGCCCAGCTTGGCCTCCGACCAGCCGTGCACGAACTCCACGATCCGCCGCCAGGCGTCCTCGTGCGACTGCTCGTACATCCCGGTGCAGCCGGGCGAGATCCGGCCGTCCGCGCAGACGCAGACCATCTCGGTCATCACCAGGCCGGCCCCGCCGAGCGCCTTGCTGCCCAGATGCACCAGATGCAGGTCGTTGGGCAGCCCGTCCACCGCGCTGTACATGTCCATCGCGGACACCACGACCCGGTTGGCCAGCGCGAGCTCGCGCAAGGCGAACGGCTGGAACATCGGCGGGCGCACCTCGGGGAGGCCGTTCGCGTCGGCGAACCACCGATCGACCCGGGCTACGAACTCCGGGTCGCGCAGCCGCAGGTTGTCGTAGGTGACCCGGCGGCTGCGGGTCAGGATGTTGAACGCAAACGGCAGCGGGTCCTGATGCACGTACTGGCCGAGGTTCTCGAACCACTCCAAGCTGGCCTGCGCGGCCCGCTGGGTGGACAGCACCACCGCCCGCCGCTCGGTCTCGTAGGCGTCCAACGCTGCCGCCACGCTCGGCTGCTCGTGCAGCAACGCGGCCAGCGCGAGCGCGTCCTCCATCGCGAGCTTGGTGCCGGAACCGATGGAGAAGTGCGCGGTGTGCGCCGCGTCCCCGAGCAGCACCACGTTGCGGTGTCGCCAGGACTGGTTGCGCACCGTCGGAAAGCGTAGCCAGCGCGAGTTGTTCGGGATCAGCTCGTGGTCGCCGAGGATGTCGGCGAACAGCTCGGCGCACCACGCGATGCTGTCGTGATCGGACTCCCCCGGCGCGAACGACCGGGCAGCAAACTGGTCGAACCCGGCCGCCCGCCACACCGAGTCGTGCATCTCGACGATGAACGTGCTCATCGCGGCGTCGTAGGGATAGCCGTGGATCTGCATGATCCCGTAAGGCGTGTCCACGACGTAGAACTTGAACGCGTCGAACACCAGGTCGGTGCCCAGCCACATGTACTGGCAGTGCCGCAGCTCCACGCTCGGCCGGAACGTGTCGGCGTACTTGGCTCGGGTCGCCGAGTTGGCTCCGTCGGCGGCGACTACAAGATCGTGGTCCGCGCTGAGCTGGTCGACCGGCGGCGGCTCAGTCTGGAACAGCACCTTCACGCCAAGCTCACGGCACCGATCCTGGAGAATCTGCAGCAGCCTGACCCGGCTCATCGCGGCGAACCCGTGCCCGCCGG
>JAKEEW010000500.1 GCA_022616375.1 Sporichthyaceae bacterium | reverse complement strand
GGTGTTTCCATGCCGCCGGGGACCCGGGGAGCGTCACTCCGGAGGGATCTCGCGGAAGGCGAACTGGACGTTCACGCCCCGCATCGCCCTGGCCTGCTTCATGACCAGGTAGATCGCGACGCCGACGACGAGGCTGCCGATGACCATCAGGTACGGGGTGGGATTCGAGGGGCTGAACCTGAGGCCGAGGTTCTGGACCGACAGGAACGAGACCACCATGAACGCGCCGGTCACCGCCCCGACGAAGCCGAGCACGGTCACCAGCGGGAAGCCGCCGACCGTGTAGCGCGCCCCCGGTGAGGCCTCGTACAGCGCCTTGGCGCGCAGCGGCAGCAGCGCCCCGGCCGCCGCGGTCAGCACGAAGATCATGCCGTTGGCGAGGGTCACGCCAAGGGCCCACTTGGTGCTCCAGTCGGCGACCAGGTTGAAGCCGATGATCACCGGCACCGACGCCAGGAAGTAGGCGAGGTGCGCGTTGACCGGGGTGTGCCAGCGCGGGTGGACCCGCGCGAACCACTCCGGCAGCAGCCCGTCGAGCGCCTGGGCGACCAGGATTCGGGTCGTCCCGATGTAGCAGTTACAAACGATCTGGAAAGAGTTGAGGATGTAGCCCAGGCCGATCAGCAGCACCACGACCGGGCTGGTGGCAAGCGCGATCGCGAGCAGGTTCGGCATCAGGTAGGTGCCGCCGACCTGCGCCTCACCCACCCCGAGCCAGTAGCCGGCCGAGGCGACCAGGACGCCGTCGCGGCCCAGGCCTCGCTGCATGGCCGCGCCGAGCAGCATCAGCAGCCCCGCGGTGACCGCGAGCGACCCGACCAGGATGAAGACCTGGTTGCGGAACACGTGGGCGTTCTTGATCTCGCCGCCCTGCTCGACCGAGTAGGAGGCCCACTGCAGGCTGGTCCACGCGATCGGTGCCACCATCAGGGTCCCGAACAGCGCGAACGACGGGGTGAAGTCGACGCCGGCCGCGGCTGCGGCGGTCTTGGCCTGGGCGAAGAAGCCCTGCACCCCGTCGACCGCCGCGGCGAGCGAGTCGAGCCGCGCGTGCGCCGCGTCGGGGCCGGTGGTCAGGAACAGCGCCAGCATGGTCACGAACGCGGCCAGGACCGAGTACCACATCACGTATTGCACCCGCACGTAGTTGCGGAACCCGGTGACCAGCAGCACCAGCGACAGGGCCGCGTTGGCGACGCTGATGGTGATGATCCCGGAAGTGGACGCGGCCCACACCCCGAAGTCGGTGAACGCCTGCACGCCGGTGGTGACGCCCAGGCCGATGAACGTCGGCGCGAGGCCGAGGACGGCGAGCAGCCACCCCGACAGCG
>JAKEEW010000499.1 GCA_022616375.1 Sporichthyaceae bacterium | reverse complement strand
GCCCTAGGTGGCTGGTGTTTTTCGCGAGCGCGCACGCTCGCTGGTTGGTCCTGGATCGGGGAGAATCACATGGATGTGATTCTCGACCTGGAGTGGCCGATGACGATCGGGATGACCCCCAAGCAGACAGACTTGTGGCGGGGCACCGCGGCGGTGTGCGAGGGCCGGGTCGGCAAGCAGTCGATCTGGGCGGTGCTGTACCACCAGGGCGACCGGCTGTTTGCTGACGAGTTGTTTGCTGACCTGTTCGCCGAGGTCGGCCGGCGTAGCGTGCCACCGCGGATCGTGGCCACGGTGCTGGTGCTGCAGCGGCTGCGGGGCTGCTCGGACCGCGAAGCGGTGGAGGCGTTCAGTTTCGATGCGCGCTGGAAGTACGCCTGCGGTGGGCTGGCGTTCGACTACCCCGGCTTCAGCCACACGGTGCTGGTGGACATGCGCGCGCGGCTGGCTGCCTCGGACCGGCCGGAGCGGATCTTTGCGGTCACCGTGGCGGCGGCCCGGCAGGCTGGGCTGGTGGGGGTGCGGCGGGTGTTGGACTCCACGCCGTTGTACGACGCGGTGGCGACCATGGACACGGTCACGCTGCTGGGTGCTGCGATCCGCGGGCTGCTCAGGGTGGCCGATCAGGCGCTGGAGGGCGAGCTGCGAGGGGTGCTGGCCGGTGGCGAGGAGTACGCCGGTCTGGCCAAGCCGCAGATCGACTGGGACGACCAGGCGGCACGGGCGGCGCTGGTGGATGCGCGCGCTCGGGATGGGCGAGCGGTGCTGGGGGTGCTGCAGGGCCGGTCGCTTGGGGCGGGGGTGGCCGAGGCTGCCCGGCTGTTGGCGGCGGTGGTGGGCCAGGACTTGGAGCAGGCCGGCGATGGGGTGTTCCGGATCGCCCGCAAGGTCGCCGCCGACCGGGTGATCTCCACCGTCGACCCCGACGCCCGCCATGGCCACAAGACCAGCGCCCACGGCTTTGACGGCTACAAGGGGCACGCCTCGGTCGACCCCGACAGCGAGCTGGTGCTGGCGACCACCGCCACCGCGGGCAACGTCGGCGACGCGGTCGCCGCGCCGGAGTTGCTGGCCGAGCTGATCGACCAGGTCGACGACCCGCCGGCAGCCACCGCCGCGGCGGTGGCTGCCGGCGGTCCCCAAGCGCCCACGCCCACCGTCTACGGCGACAGTGCCTACGGCACCGGGCCGCTGCTGGCCAGCCTGCACGCCGCCCGCATCGACCCACAGCTCAAGATCCAAGCCCCGGTGGCACCAGGCGGGCACTTCACCAAAGACCAGTTCCACATCGACCTTGCCGCCGGGACCGTGACCTGCCCCGCACAGCGCACCGCCCCGATCGTCTACAACCCCAATCCCCGCCACCGCCACCACGGCCAGGCCAGCTTCGGATCGGCCTGTGGGAGCTGCCCGCTCCGGGGCCAGTGCACCAGCGCCAAGGGGGGCCGCACCATCACCATCACCGCCTACGAGCACGAGTTGGCCGCCGCCCGCGCCCGCCAGGCCGACCCCGACCGTGCTGCCGACTACCGCTCCACCCGACCCAAGGTGGAGCGCAAGCTCGCCCATCTGGTCCGCCGCCGCCACGGTGGCCGCCGGGTGCGGGTCCGCGGCCGTGCCAAGGTCGCCGCCGACTTCAACCTGCTGGCCGCCGCGGTCAACCTGGCCCGGCTGGGCGTGCTCGGCCTGCACTGGACCCCATCGGACGGCTGGGCAGCAGCATGAGCCGGCCGGCATGTCCACTACCGGCACCGCTCCGGTCCTCTACCAGCTACCAGCGCGCCACCCGCCCCAGCGGGCAACAGACACCGAGCACCCTCACCAATGCCGCAAGCAGCACGATGGAAACCTGTGCAACCAGTGATCTCAATGGCCCGTTTCACACCAGCCACCTAGGGCCTGTATCGAAGTCTGCTGTGGCGGTTGATCTGGCCTGATGTTGGGACGGTGTGTCGAGTTCGACACCGAGCGAGGTCTCCGGT